>NZ_WQQD01000008.1:0-85656 GCF_018785605.1 Blautia sp. MCC270 | reverse complement strand
TAGCCGTCTCACGGAGCCCTAGTAGTATCCCCCGACGGAGTCCCTGCCCGGAGCGATGCCACCTTCCTCTGGCGTCCCTCGACCACATCCATACACACCAAAAAAAGCCCGGCATCTTCACATTCCAAAGACACCGGACTCCCATCAGTCATATATAAGCTGGAAATGAGACTCGAACTCACGACCCCTTCATTACGAGTGAAGTGCTCTACCGACTGAGCTATTCCAGCTTGTGCTAAACACAACTGATATTATACCGTATTTTACAAAAAATGCAAGCACTTTTTCCTACAATCCACTCAAATCCTCACCACCCCAATCACCCCCAACCATATTCCCATTTAATTCACAAACCATCACTCATCCCCGGAAGCCCCCTTCCTGCGAGAAGCCACCCGTTTCACAACCTTTACCGCATCCTTTACAGCCACAGATTTTTCAACCACCGTCATTTTCGCTTTATCCATACGCTTTCCCCTGCTTTTCCCCACAGTCTTTTTCACATTTCCTTTCTTCACAGAGTTTTTCTTCACATCCCCCTTCTCCGGTGTACACCCAAATACCGCCACACCATAAGCCGGAAGCTTCAGCTTCAAAGAAAATTCCCTGTTATCACACTCCATATGAATAGCCGCTTTCGCCCGTGCGTTCACCACACCCTGTCCGCCAAACTTTTCACTGTCACTGTTGAAAATTTCCTTATATTTCCCCGCAAAAGGCACACCAACCCGGTAACTGTCATAAGATACCGGTGAAAAATTACACACCGCAAGAATCGTTTCTTCCGGCTTTTCCGTCTTACGAAGAAACGCAACCACATTCTCATCATAGCTGGTAAACTGGATCCACTCAAACCCATCCGAATTACCATCCATTGCATACAACGCCGGATGATTCCTGTAAAGTTCATTCAGATCATGCAGATACGCCCTCATTTCCGGCCCCACATCCCCATCCGGCGCAGTCATCTTCACACCCGGATGAAGCATCAGATAGCCATACGCAGCACGCAGCTGAGCATCCTTCTGCCTTGAAGATCCCGGAAGCTTCTCCAGAAACTCTTTTAACGTACCCACATCTCTCTTCCCCAGAGTCAGTACATAATGCTCACTATATGCATACATCATGGAAAGCGTCAGCTGATCATAATAATTTCGTCTATCCAAAGGCTCTGCTTCCAGATAAGAAAGAAGATCCTTTGTCCAGCCACCACTCCATTTATAGTCAAACCCCAGATGATCATTCTCCACACTGTCTGTAAGCTGCGGCCATAAACCATCCTCCTGTGCGATCAGAAGAATCCCCGGATACTGCTTCTTCACAATAGAATTCAGATGCTTCAGAAACTCCAGTGCCTGAAGATTCTCATTAGAACTATAAAGATTAGCCGTCCACTGTCCCGCCTCTCTTCCAAAATCCAGATACAGCATCGCATCTACATCATCCATCCGAAATCCGTCCACATGAAATTCATCCAGCCAGAAAAACGCATTGGAAATAAGAAAATCTTTGACCATAGGACTTCCGTAATTATAAAGCATGGTGCCCCACATCGGATGAACGGCCATAGCCGGATCCTGTACTTCATAAAGAGGAGTTCCGTCAAATTTCTCAAGCCCTGCATCAAACCGCGGAAACTGAGCCGGTGTCCAGTCCAGGATCACGCCAATCCCTGCCTGATGAAGATCCTCCACCAGTGTCCGGAAATCTGCCGCAGTCCCAAAACGGGTAGTCACAGCATAATACGCAGACGTAGAATATCCTCCTGAACTTCGGTCAAGATACTCCATCACCGGATGAAATTCTACATGCGTATAACCGGTTTCCTTCAGAAACTCCACCAATTCACCACTGTTTTTCCACTCTGTTACATCCGTTTCATAAATAGAAACCGGAACTTCACGGCTGGCAAACCTTTCACGTTCCTTCATCCACGCTTCATCCTGCCATAAAAAATCCCCCAGCTCTGTTACAACAGAAATCACAGACGGCGCTCCCTGAGTTCCATTTCCGTAAGGATCAGACTTCCGCTGTACATCGCCGCCTTTGATCTTGATCTCATACTGGTAAGAGGCCCCTGCCTGTACACCTGGAACAAAAATCTCAAAAATTCCGGACATTGGCATCCGATGCATCGGAAGACGCCTTCCATCCCACCTGTCAAAATCACCGACCACACTGACACGGATTGCATTGGGTGCCCAGACAGCAAAATATGTTCCTTCTACCTCGCCACAGGTCCCCGGATGCGCTCCCAGCTTCTCATATGCCTTGTAATAGACACCGGCACAAAAAGCTCGTTCCTCCTCTTCCGTGATCTGGCATGGACATTCATACGCATCGTAAAAAGTCTCTTTCCTGCTTCCTCTTATCACACGGAAACGATATTCCGGAATCCTTTTCAGTGGAAGCATTACAGCATAATAACCAGCCTCATCTTCCAGAATCATCGGATAACTCTTTTCCCCTACAACAACCTCTGCAGCATCCGCTCCCGGAAAAAATCCCTGGATCAGAACGCCATCCTCTGTTACCCTTGGCTGCATCACATCACGAGGTGATGCCTCCTCCCCATAAACGATTGCCTCGATCCGGGGCCAATCCATATATTCATACGCTTTATCAGCCATAATCGTCTCCTCCATCATATTTGTTGTTTTATAGACTAAGTTTACCACCATTTTACAGAAAAATAAAGATAACAGTTCTAATCTTCGCAAAAAGCACCACAAGTAACCGGTAACAGAACAGAAAATAATTCGATTTGGTTCTTCCCAAAATCATGTGTAACGATTATAATATGAAGCAGAATATGAAACAAATAACTTATCAGGAGGAATCATCAATGGAAAACAGACAGTATGATGTAACAGCTCTCGGCGAGCTTCTGATCGACTTCACAGAAAACGGTGACAGTTCCCAAGGAAACCCTACTTTCGAGGCAAACCCGGGCGGAGCTCCCTGTAACGTTCTTGCCATGCTGAACCGTCTTGGCAAAAAAACTGCATTTATCGGAAAGGTCGGAAACGACATGTTCGGCAAGCAGCTGAAGGCTGCCGTAGAAGAATGCGGCATTGATACCAGAAATCTTGTCATGGACGATGAAATTCACACTACCCTTGCTTTTGTACATACTTACCCGGACGGAGACCGTGATTTTTCTTTCTACCGTAATCCAGGTGCAGATATGATGCTGACAAAGGATGAGGTAGATGCCGATCTGATCCGCAATTCCAGGATCTTCCATTTCGGCACGCTTTCTTCCACACATGAGGGTGTCCGTGAAGCAACCCGCTATGCTCTTGACGTGGCAAAAGAAGCCGGATGCATCATCACCTTTGACCCGAACTTACGCCCTCCACTCTGGAAGGATCTGAACGATGCCCGCAAAGAGATCGAATACGGCATGGAACGCTGTGATGTACTGAAGATTTCTGATAATGAAGTGGAATTTCTTTTTGACACAACAGATTATGATAAGGGTGCTGCCCTTATCGAAGAAAAATATCATATCCCGCTTGTGCTGATCACAATGGGAAAAGACGGAAGCCGCGCTTATTATCGCGGACGGAAGGTCGAGGCTGCTCCTTTCCTTCAGGAAAAAACCATTGAAACCACCGGTGCAGGAGACACCTTCTGTGCAAGCACCCTGAATTATGTGCTGGAACACGGTCTTGAGGATCTCACTGACGAAAATCTCGCAGAGCTTCTTACTTTTGCAAATGCAGCAGCTTCTCTCATCACAACAAAGAAGGGAGCACTCCGCGTAATGCCTGAAAGAGATGAAGTTCTTGACTTCATTGCATCCCGCAAGTAGTGTATGTTTTTCTTTTATTGAATTATTTTTTTGTTTATTGGCTTTGAAAAGCTGAGAAAACACCGCAGGGGGAGAAAGCACTCAAAGTTACGAAGCCCGTTTTTCTCCCCCTGCACCCCCTCTTTCCGGGCACGTACCGCGGAAACAGCGCTTCGCGCCTATCCGCCAATTGTTGTGTGTTCTACATATTTTCCCTGTTATATCATATATTTTTATTAATGTCTTATCGTATAAAAATTTACAACCAATATCATTACGCATATTATATTTGCACATTATATTTGTATTTGATATATTTACATTTAATATATTTACATTTAATATATTCGCATTTGATATATTTACATTTGATTATTTGATATATTTGAATTTGATATATCTGCATTTGATATATTTACATTTGATATATTTGCATTTGATCATTTAATATATCTGCATTTGATATATTTACCACTCAAATTCACTTCTATATTATTCCAAAAAATCCGCAGATGTGCCCCGCACATCGAGACCTACCAACGCCCTCCCACCCTCACTCTCGGCTCAACCTTCCACATCCAATACCGTCACATACCTATAACGGCCTCAAGACTTTTTCACTCTCAACAACCCCTTCAAGCCGTTCTCCTCCATCGGCTCAACCTTTCGTTCCCAGCACCGTCGCATACAGACACAAGTCAACCAAACTCCCGTCCTCCACAACCAAGCACTCCTAAAAAAAAGCCCGAGGGGTGTGCAGAGGGGCCGCGGCTTTGCGGCCCCTTTGCGGTTTTCCTTTTTTCCTCAAAAAAATACTGTGCGCCATTCGCCAAAAAAAGCAAACGCCACACAGTATTTAAAAAAAAGTATTTCTAACCTCTTGTTACTTTACTTAACAACACGCACCCTATACATTCCCTCAATCTCCTTGAGTTCATCCAACGCCTTAGCAGATGCCGCACTCTCAAGATCAATAAGAGTATAAGCAAACTCCCCTTTACTCTTATTCGTCATATCCGCAATATTCAGTCCCTCAGATCCAAGGATCTTGGTAACCTGACTGATCATATTCGGTGTGTTGCTGTGCGCAAGAGAGATTCTTCCGACAGCCACACAGGTACCCATATCACAGTTCGGATAATTAACAGAATTTTTGATATTACCATTCTCAAGGTAATCACGGATCTCTTTTACAGCCATCTCTGCACAGTTCTCTTCAGATTCCTCTGTAGACGCACCAAGATGCGGAGTTACCAGAATACCCTCGCGTCCTGCAACTGTCTCATTTGCAAAGTCAGTTACATACTTCTTAACCTTGCCACTCTCAACAGCCTCGATCAGCGCATCCTCATCAACAAGAAGATCTCTTGCAAAATTCAGAAGAACTACGCCGTCCTTCATCTTATCGAAAGCTTCTTTGTTGATCATCTTCTTAGTGCTGTCAAGAAGCGGCACATGAATGGTGATATAATCGCACTGGCTGTAGATCTCATCCAGGCTCTTGCTGTGCTTGATGGTTCTGGACAGGTTCCATGCCGCATCAATAGAAAGATATGGGTCATAGCCATATACTTCCATGCCAAGACCGCATGCTGCGTTTGCCACCATGGCTCCGATGGCTCCAAGACCGATGATACCAAGCTTTTTGCCGCTGATCTCGCATCCTGCGAACTGTTTTTTCTGCTTCTCGGCAAGCTTGCCGATGTGCTCTTTATCTTTCTCCTGTGCAACCCACTCGATACCTCCTACGATATCTCTGGATGCAAGGAGCATACCTGCAAGTACCAGCTCTTTTACGCCGTTTGCGTTAGCTCCAGGCGTGTTGAATACAACAACCCCCTTCTCTGCATACTCCTTAACCGGAATATTATTGACGCCTGCACCTGCACGTGCAACTGCGCAAACGCTCTTCGGCAGCTCCATGTCGTGCATTTTTGCACTTCTTACAAGGATTGCGTCACACTGGTCAGCGGTCTCTGTTTTTTTATAATTATCGCCAAAAAGTTTCAGACCTTTTTCAGCGATAGGATTCAGGCAATGATACTGGAACATTATGCATTCTCCTCCTCGAATTTTTTCATGAATGCAACCAGTGCCTCTACGCCGGCCTTTGGCATGGCATTGTAGATGCTGGCACGCATTCCGCCAACAGTACGGTGTCCTTTCAGGTTTACAAGTCCTGCTTCAGTTGCCTCTTTGACAAACTTGGCATCCATTTCCTTGTCACCGGTTACGAACGGTACATTCATAAGAGATCTGTCTTCCGGAACTACAGTTCCTTTGAACAGCTTGCTGGAATCCAGGTAATCATAAAGGATTTTTGCTTTTTCCTCATTGCGCTGTTTCATCACTTCCAGACCGCCCATCTTCTTCAGCCATTTAAATACTTTTCCGCATACATAGATGCAGTAAGCATTCGGCGTATTGTAAAGAGAGCCTGCGTCTGCATGTGTCTTATAAGTAAGCATGGTTGGGGTTCCCGGAAGAACATCCTCTGTGATCAGGTCCTCACGGATGATCACGATAACCATGCCTGCCGGTCCGATGTTCTTCTGAACACCGCCATAGATAATACCATATTTGCTTACATCCACCGGCTCAGACAGGAAGCAGGAGGATACATCTGCTACCAGAGTCTTACCTTTTGTGTTTGGAAGTTTTTTGAATTTTGTGCCGTAAATGGTGTTGTTCTCACAGATGTATACGTAGTCTGCATCCGGGCTGATCGGCAGATCACTGCAGTCCGGGATATAGCTGAAGGTTTTATCTTCAGAAGAGGCGATCTTGTTTGCTTTTCCGTATTTCTGAGCTTCCTGATAAGCTTTTTTTGCCCACTGTCCTGTTACGATATAATCTGCGACCTTGTTTTTCATAAGGTTCATCGGGATCATGGCAAACTGCTGGGATGCTCCTCCCTGAAGGAAAAGTACCTTGTAGTTATCCGGAATGTTCATAAGCTCGCGAAGATCTTTCTCTGCAGTATCAATGATCTCCTGAAAAGCTGCACTTCTGTGGCTCATTTCCATAACAGACATTCCTGTGCCGTTATAATCCATCATCTCATCCGCTACTTCTTTGAGTACTTCCTCTGGAAGCACTGCCGGTCCGGCAGAAAAATTATACACTCTACTCATGTTTCTTCATATCCTCCTCGTCAAATACATCATCAAGGTTCGCACCAGCCGGTACCATCGGGAACACACTCAGATCCTGATCGATCCAGCAATCCAGAACGACAGGTCCCTCTGCTGCCAGTGCCATCTTAAGTGCAGGCTCCACATCCTCCATCTTTGTCACACGAATGGCTTTTGCACCCAGCGCCTCTGATAATTTCACAAAATCAACGGCGTCATCCAGTACTGTGGAAGAATATCTCTTTCCATAGAAAAGCGTCTGCCACTGACGCACCATTCCCAGTACATGATTGTTCATAACAATCTGGATCAGCTGTCTGCCACAGCGTGCAGCTGTTGCCAGCTCATTCATATTCATACGGAAGCATCCGTCACCTGCTATATTTACAACTGTTTTTTCCGGTCTGCCCATCTTCGCGCCAATTGCAGCGCCAAGGCCGTAGCCCATGGTTCCAAGGCCGCCGGAAGTAAGAAGAGTTCTCGGCTCTTTGTATTTATAATACTGCGCCGCCCACATCTGATGCTGTCCAACATCTGTGGAGATGATCGCATCACCGTTGGTCAACTCATAAAGCTTCTCTATAATATACGGACCTGTAAGCTGTGTGTGATCATAATTCAGCGGATATTTTGATTTCAATTCTTGGATATGTGCGATCCACTCCGGATGTTCTTTCTTCGGAATTTCCTCCAGAAGGCGTTTCAGCACTTCCTTCACATCACCGATCACACTGGCATCCACTTTGATATTTTTATTGATCTCCGCAGCATCCACATCGATCTGAAGGATTTTTGCATTATGTGCAAAAGTTTTGGTATTTCCTGTTACACGGTCACTGAAGCGTGCACCGAGAACAATAAGAAGATCGCACTCTGTTACGCCAAGATCGGAAGTCTTGGTTCCGTGCATACCTACCATACCTGTATAGAGAGGATCTTCTCCCGGGAAGGTGCCCTTGCCCATCAGAGTATCGCAGACAGGAGCCTGGATCCTGCGAGCCAGCTCACGTACTTCCTGGTCAGCACCGGAGATCACACATCCGCCGCCAACAAAAATAAACGGTTTCTCTGCCTCTCTGATCATTTCCAGTGCCTGATCAATATCTTCTTTACGGATACTTTTGATCTCACGGTTAACCGTAGCCGGATGGCATGGCTCATATTCATATTTCATTCCTGTGATATCCTTCGGGACATCCACAAGCACCGGGCCGGGTCTTCCGCTTTTTGCAATATAAAATGCTCTTCTTAACGTATCTGCAAGATCTTCGATATTCTTTACGATGAAACTGTATTTTGTTACAGGCATTACGATACCTGCGATATCAACCTCCTGGAAAGAATCTCTTCCCAGGAGTGGTCTTCCTACGTTTGCAGTAATGGCTACCATCGGTACGGAATCCATGTATGCAGTCGCGATCCCTGTTACCAGGTTAGTTGCTCCTGGACCGGAGGTTGCCAGGCAGACACCTACCTTTCCGGTCGCTCTTGCATAACCGTCAGCAGCATGGGATGCACCCTGCTCGTGGGAGGTCAGTACATGTGTGATCTCATCTTTGTATTCATATAAGGCATCGTAAACATTCAGGATCGCGCCGCCCGGATATCCAAATACGGTATCAACGCCCTGTTCCTTCAGACATTCTACGATGATCTCTGCACCTGTAAGCTGCATATCTTTCGTTCCTCCTTATTTTGCTTTCGGTACTTCCAGGATCGCACCACGGTTTCCGGATGTTACCATGGAAGCGTATCTTGCCAGATATCCGGTTGTCACCTTCGGCTCTCTTGGCTGCCATTTTTCTCTTCTAGCCTGCATCTCTTCATCTGAAACCTTGATCTCCAGTTTCAGCTCCGGAATATTGATGCTGATGATATCGCCTTCCTCAACCAGTGCGATCGGGCCGCCTACTGCTGCCTCCGGTGATACGTGTCCGATAGCGGCTCCTCTGGATGCACCGCTGAAACGTCCGTCGGTGATCAGGGCTACGGAAGAACCAAGTCCCATTCCCACGATGGCAGATGTAGGGTTCAGCATCTCTCTCATTCCAGGGCCACCCTTTGGTCCCTCATAGCGGATAACCACAACATCTCCCTCTACGATCTTACCGCTCTTGATGGCAACAATTGCGTCATCCTCGCTGTCAAATACACGTGCAGGACCTTCATGTACCAGCATCTCCGGTACAACTGCAGAACGTTTTACAACACCACCATCCGGTGCAAGGTTTCCTTTCAGTACGGCAAGTCCGCCTGTCTTTGTATATGGATTGTCGATAGGGCGGATAACATCCGGATTCAGGTTTACACAGTTTTTGATATTCTCACCTACTGTTTTTCCGGTTACTGTCATACACTCTGTATGGAGAAGTCCCAGCTTGTTCAGCTCATTCATGACCGCATAGACACCACCGGCCTCATTAAGATCTTCCATGTAGGTCGGGCCTGCCGGTGCAAGGTGGCAAAGGTTCGGGGTCTTCTCACTGATCTCATTTGCAAAGCTGATATCAAAATCCATTCCGATCTCATGTGCGATAGCCGGAAGATGAAGCATACTGTTTGTGGAGCATCCAAGTGCCATATCTACTGTAAGTGCATTTAAAACTGCCTCTTTTGTCATAATGTCTCTTGGGCGGATGTTCCTTCTGTACATTTCCATTACCTGCATTCCTGCATGCTTTGCAAGACGGATACGTTCAGAGTATACTGCCGGGATGGTACCGTTTCCTTTCAGTCCCATACCGAGAACCTCTGTCAGGCAGTTCATGCTGTTCGCAGTGTACATACCGGAACATGATCCGCAGGTCGGGCAGGTTTTGTTCTCGAATTCTTCCAGATCATCTGCTGTGATGGTTCCTGCTGCATAGGATCCTACTGCCTCAAACATACTGGAAAGACTGGTTTTGTGTCCTTTTACATGGCCGGCAAGCATCGGACCGCCGCTTACGAATACAGTAGGAACGTTGATCCTTGCCGCTGCCATCAGAAGGCCAGGTACGTTTTTGTCACAGTTGGGAACCATGACCAGAGCATCGAACTGATGAGCCAGTGCCATGGCCTCTGTGGAATCTGCGATCAGGTCACGTGTTACAAGGGAATATTTCATTCCAACGTGTCCCATTGCGATTCCGTCACATACTGCGATCGCCGGAAATACAACCGGTGTGCCGCCAGCCATTGCAACGCCGAGCTTTACAGCATTTACAATTTTGTCAAGGTTCATATGTCCCGGTACGATCTCGTTATAAGAACTTACGATTCCTACCAGTGGTTTGTCCATTTCTTCCTTTGTCATTCCAAGGGCATTGAACAGGGAACGATGTGGTGCCTGCTGTGTGCCTTTTCTTACGGTATCACTTTTCATTTTTAAGGTCTCTCCTTTTTATTCTTTACGATAGGATCCGGTATCTTTATAGACTTCCTCTTCCAGGTACCGGTTTTTTCTGTTCTGTTTCGTTTTCTTCTCTCTGTCCCGCTTCATTTATGCAATGGCATCTGCGATCAGATCGCCCATCTCTTTGGTTCCGACAAGCTTGCATCCGTCAGACATGATATCTCCTGTTCTGTAACCCTCTGTAAGAACCTTCTGTACTGCTGTTTCCACAGCATCTGCTTCTTTATCAAGATCCAGAGAATATCTCAGCATCATAGCAGCGGAAAGAATGGTTGCGATGGGGTTTGCCTTGTTCTGGCCTGCGATATCCGGTGCAGAACCATGGCTCGGCTCATAGAGACCAAGCTTTGTCTCATTTAAGCTTGCGGAGGAAAGCATTCCGATAGAACCGGTCACCATACTTGCCTCATCAGAGAGGATATCTCCGAACATGTTTTCTGTAAGGATAACATCAAACTGCTTCGGATCACGTACCAGCTGCATTGCACAGTTATCAACCAGCATATGCTCCAGTGTTACATCCGGATAGTCCTTTGCCACATCCTCTACTACACTTCTCCAGAGTCTGGAAGAATCAAGAACATTGGCTTTATCTACACTTGTAACCTTATTTCTTCTCTTACGTGCGATCTCAAATGCCTTAATGGCAATACGGCGGATCTCATTCTCATTATAAGAAAGAGTATCTACTGCTGTGCGGACTCCGTTCTCCTCAGTAGTCTTTCTTGCTCCGAAATAAAGACCTCCTGTAAGCTCTCTTACGATGATCATGTCAAAACCATCTCCGATGATCTCATCACGGAGCGGGCATGCATCACGAAGCTCATTGTAAAGATAAGCCGGACGAAGGTTTGCAAACAGGTTCAGCGCCTTACGTATCGCAAGAAGACCTGCCTCCGGGCGTTTGGACGGCTCCAGCTTGTACCACGGGGATGTCTTGGCATCGCCGCCAATGGAACCCATCAGTACTGCATCAGAAGCTTTTGCCTGGGCAATGGCTTCCTCTGTAAGAGGTACTCCGTGAGCATCAATGGATGCCCCTCCTAAAAGAACCTCTGTGTATGAAAATTTATGACTGTATTTCTCACATACTCTGTCTAAAACTTTTTTGGCCTCGGCAACAATCTCCGGACCGATTCCGTCTCCCGGAATCAGGGCAATCTTGTACTCCATTTTATTCACTCCTCCGATTTCCCCTGTGCTGTAAAATTTTAACGCACTGGTGTGGATAATTGTTATTATCATAACGCACTTTTCGACGGATTTCAACCTATTAAATAGATAAAGTTATTTCCGGAATGCAAAAAATAAACGGCAATTCCCTGTTTCTGCCGCCACAGAGACATACTTTCGCACACAGAAAAAAGAAAAACTGCCCTACCATTCCGGTACCGCAGTCTTTCTTTTTTTATCATATTCTGTTTTTCCTGATGATCTTCTCAGAATTTCCCGCTAGAACCACCGAAGGTATCACCGGAAGATGAGGTATGGGTGCTGGAACCACCGTTATTATCCTCATTTTTCGGTTTTGCGGATTTTGATACCGTACTGTAGAGGTAAAAATCATTACTTCTGGTCACATTCATACTGCCCTGCCGCACATAAGAAGCCGCCCAATCCTGTTTTCGCACAGTTTTCAGCTTTCTTCTCATATTTCCGGTCACCAGTAATCCTGCCACAAGCCCCACAGCAAGAGCGATCAGCAGGTTTATCCCAACCGCAAAAGGCTCATCCGGAAGGTTTTCCACATCGTATGGCTCTGCCTCATCTGCCTGCGTGATAAAATCATCGCATTCCGTGGCAAACTTATGAAACGCTTCGTTATAATCACCGTCACTTAAATAAGGCTTCACCTGATCCATGATGTAGGACTGTCCGGCATCCGTAAACACTTCTATCGCATATCCGTGTGTTGCAATGGCCCAGTTACGGTCTCCCATATCCAACAGGAATAAAATACCGTCACCATTTTCCCCCTGTCCATATCCATGGTCAATAAAATAATCCTCCGCATACGCCTGGGCTGTTTTTCCCTCAAGACTGTTAACGGTAACGACCACAACATCTACCTGATCCCGCTCACTGATCTCATCCAGAGTACTGCTCAGGCTCTCCTGCTGCTCTGCATCCAGAAGGCCCGCCTGGTCATCCAGACGGCTTACGGTGCCTGCCCATACTGGAAAAGCACATGCCAGATACAAAAGGATCGATATCAAAAATACAGATATTCTTTTTTTCATGGCATCCACCTCCCTACAAAGCCCAGATCAGATACAGGATAATATAAGTGATCACACTCACGACCCCCGTTGTTCCCAGGAACCATCGTGCAAAAGCGTTCTTGTCTGTAGGCAGATTTCCCACAAATTTCCCTGTCTGACCATTCATGGCAAATATGTAATTATCACCCTTCCACTTCGTCTGCAGGATCCATACGGGATATAACGCATATTTCGTTGTCCCGTTATGAAGCCGGATACTGGTATTCTCCGGTACCACACTGGCGTATCCTCTCACCGTATCCCGGAATGCAGCCTCTGTGCTGCGGCGGATACGCTCATTGGCACGTTCCTCACACTCGCTGGCTGTCACATCATATTTATCTGCAAAATATCCAGCCAGATACGCAGTCTGAAAATCCACCGCTTCTTTGAAATCAAAAGGCTCTATAGACTCCATCAGATCATTTTCCATGCTGGCAGAGCCATCCACCGGTACATGATCAAAACCAAGAGAACCACTTCTGTGTACTGCATAATAGCTAGTCTCCGTATAATCATAATCACTATCGCTCCAGAACCGGGTCTTTGTTGCACGGTAACGGATATCTGCATCTGCGTCTGTGTCATACAGCCAAAACGGAACGTAGATGCCCTTAACCTCGCTGATATGATTCTCTGACTTAAATGCTTTCGGCAGAAGCCTCTTACCGGTAAGATGCTTTTTCAGCCTCTCCTTTGCCGCTTTCTTGTCCAGCTTAAACGGGATCACATAATCCGGCTTCAGTGCACCGGACAGCTGCCCGGTCATTACCACCGGACTTCCGCAAAACGGGCAGGCCGTTGCTGCCGTATTGGCATCTCCCACGATCTCACCGCCGCAGGACTTGCACACATAGGTACGCAGCCCCTCACTCTCCCCGTCCTGCCACTCACTGCCGGCCTCATCCGACCAGCTCATATCCTCAGGCTGCTCTTCCTCCACAGTCTGGGCATATTCCGATAACGTCCCGACATCAAACTCCGTATCACAAAACGGACACTTCATCTTCTGCACAGAACTGTCAAACTCTATGGAGCCACCACAGCACGGACACTTAAACTCCTGCATCTTCGCCATATATTCACCTCACTTCATCATTCTGTATCCAACAACCGGCAGGAGTTACCCTGCATTTTGCTCCTGACCATCTCTCTTTCTGATCTATACTGCATCCTCCGGTCCGAACGGATCACCGCACTCCGGGCAGAATTTCGGTGGATTCTCCGGATCTGCCGGTTCCCATCCGCACCTGCTGCAGCGATACTGCATCTTCTTCTCCGGTTTCTTCGCTCCACAGTTCATACAGAACTTGCCTTTATTCACCGTACCGCAGGAACAGGTCCAGCTGTCCTCCACCGGACGCGATGCACCACACTCCGGACAGAATTTCCCTGAAGAAACCGCACCACAACTGCAGGTCCAGGAACCAGCCGCAGCCCCTGCTCCGTTCCCTGCCGGCGAAACCGGCTGCGCTGCCTGCTGCTGTACACTCTGCTGCTGCGCCTGCTGCTTCTGGCCCATCTCAAACAACTGCTGAGCATTCAGACCACCTGCATTAGCAGCCATACCCATGCCCATAAAACCAGTCATAGCCCCTGCTGAATTAGAAGCCGCAGCCTTCATAGCATCCGCCTGGGCCCCGGTCAGAGTAGCCGCAGCCATAGCAGGATCACGCATCATAGCCGTACGCTGAGCCTGCTTGATCATCTCGGCATCCTCATCCGGCAATGTCACAGAACCAAGTGCCACACTGACCACCTTAAGCCCACGAAGCTCCTCCCACTTGGCAGAAAGCACCTCATTCATGGCATTCTCCAGCTCCGTATTATGAGTCACGATCTGATTCGGACGCAACTCCAGCTCCGAAAGCCTTCCGAAAGCAGGCTGCAGCGCACTGATAAACTCCGCCTTCAGCTGTCCGTCCAGCTCCTCTCTGGTATACTCCCGCTCCACATTTCCACACACATTCGTATAAAAAAGAAGGGGATCCGCGATCCTATAGGAATAAACACCATGACATCTCACAGCCACATCCACATCCAGCCCGATCCTGGAATCCACAACCCGGAACGGGATCGGATTAGCAGTACCAAACTTGTTATCCACAAGCTCCTTGGTATTAAAATAATACACCCTCTGATCCTTACCCGTATCACCGCCAAAAGCAAACCTCTTCCCGATCGTATCAAAGGTCTTCCTGATTCCGTCACCCAGACTACCTGAAAAAATACTCGGCTCCGTAGAAGCATCATACGTATACTCTCCCGGATCCGCACAAACCTCAACAACCTTTCCCTGCTCCACGATCATCATACACTGACCATCCGCCACAGCGATCCCGCTGCCGCTGGAAATAATATTATCACTCCCATGCTTATTGGAAGACCTGGAAGAAGACCTCTTCGTCCCCTTCACAACCATCACTTCTTTATCCATAGCCTCACAGTAAAAAAACTCCTTCCACTGATCCGCCAACGTACCACCCGCTGCACCCACAGCCGCTCTGATAAGACCCATAAATCCAACCCCTTTCTGAAAATTCATTCTTATTTACAATTTTACGATATTCCAAAGCCATCGTCACTCTCATTTCTGATAGTAACATCATTATTACACGAATTTTACCAAAAATCCACTTATTTCTATACAATATTACAATTGTCATATTCCCATCACATCCACACAGTCCATCTGCGCTGGCATCAAAGGCTATTCTCCCATCACATCCGCAATTCTAGGCACATCCGCAATCCCAGGCTGACAGCGCAGCGCCTCAGCCGTCCCACCACCCAAACACAACCTCAGCCATTGCAGTCGTCCAGCGCAGCGCTGACGACCCACAACCAACCGTCAAACGACACTATTTCTCACTGGAAGCACCAGCCGGGGAAGGGGATGCTGGATGGCTCTGCTTCTGCAGGAGGGGAGCTGATTCTTGGACGGCGGGAATCTGCGTTGTTTTTCAAAAGTCCGCTGTCTGAGCGGCAGCAGGCCGCGAGTTCGGACTTTTTAAAAACGCTTTTAGCAGATTTCCGGCGTCCTAGAAGCCAGCCCCCGACGAAGCCGCAGACCAGCCAGCATCCCCTTCCCCGGCGTCCCTTCATCCCTTCATCCCCCATCCAAACAAAAAAAGACACCACGTCACAAAAAAACGCAGTGCCTCTCTCATATTCAAGTTATTGCGAAAAAAGCATCAAGCAGAAGCCTGATCAGCCTTCTCAACCTCAGCAATCGCCTGCTTCCTCATAGGAATACGGCAATTCTTATTATTACCAAACTCAACAATAACATCTTCCTCAGTCATATCAATAACAACACCATAAAAACCACTGGTAGTAACAACACTGTCACCAACCTCCATGCTGTTCAACATAGTCTGAGTTCTCTTCTGCTCCTTCTTCTGCGGACGGATCATCATAAAATACATAATTCCAAACAGAACTACGATCCAGACAATACCAAGACCCGCGCTAAGTCCGCCAGCTGCCGCTGTAGATGATGCGATCATTTCAAATTCCTCCTGCTAAAAACAAATAATCTGCGGTACCCCCGCCGTTACTGACCTCTAAAAGTGTCACTTCGTACTATCATACACAAAAACCAAAAAACCTTCAAGAGTTTTCTTATAAAATCAAAGTAATTTACACAAATTTTATAAATAAAACTTACCGGTTCCCGTTGATCCTGCCTTCCTCAAAGCCTTCCAGACGCATCTTCTTATAAGCCGCAAAATTCCCTGCATCCAGCGCATCCCTGATTTCTTCCATCATATGATTATAGAAATACAGATTATGCAGAACACAAAGCCTCATGCCAAGCATCTCCTTCGCCTTCAGAAGATGACGGATATACGCTCTGCTGTAATGACGGCAGGTCGGGCACTGGCACTCCTCATCGATCGGTTTGGAATCCAGCTCATACTTTGCATTAAAAAGATTCATCTTGCCATGGTTGGTATACACGTGACCATGACGGCCGTTACGGCTGGGATATACACAGTCAAAAAAGTCAATACCACGCTCAACCCCCTCCAGGATATTGGCCGGGGTACCAACCCCCATAAGAT
The DNA here is from genome assembly GCF_018785605.1 of Blautia sp. MCC270. Classification (NCBI taxonomy): domain Bacteria; kingdom Bacillati; phylum Bacillota; class Clostridia; order Lachnospirales; family Lachnospiraceae; genus Blautia; species Blautia sp. MCC270. The sequence goes on along the minus strand of NZ_WQQD01000008.1, from coordinate 69,004 downwards.
ACGTCGGCTTGTTCTGCGGCAAATGCGGAACCACCTCATCCAGGATCCGGTACATCTCCTCATGACTTTCACCAACTGCAAGGCCACCAACTGCATAGCCGTCCAGATCCATCTCCGCGATAGCCTGGGCATGCTCAATACGGATATCTTCATAAACAGCCCCCTGGTTAATGCCAAAAAGAAGCTGGTTCTTGTTAATGGTATCCGGCAGACTGTTCAGACGAGCCATCTCATCCTTGCATCTTTTAAGCCAGCGTGTTGTACGCGCTACCGATTTCTGTACATAATCCCTGTCTGCCACACTGCTTGGGCACTCATCAAAAGCCATTGCAATGGTAGAAGCCAGATTTGACTGGATCTGCATGCTCTGCTCCGGTCCCATAAAAATCTTATGACCATCGATATGAGAGTTAAAATACACGCCCTCTTCCTTGATCTTACGAAGCTTCGCCAGCGAAAACACCTGGAATCCGCCGGAATCGGTAAGGATCGGTCTGTCCCAGTTCATAAATTCATGAAGACCTCCCAGCTGCTTTACCACCTTGTCGCCAGGGCGCACATGAAGATGATAGGTATTGGACAGCTCTACCTGTGTACCGATCTCATGAAGATCCACAGTGGAAACTGCACCTTTAATTGCTGCAATTGTTCCTACATTCATAAAAACAGGAGTCTGGATCGTTCCGTGGACCGTCTTAAACTCGCCCCTTTTCGCTCTTCCTTCTGTTGTGATCAGTTTATATTCTGCCATTTCATTTCCCTTCTAAAAACATTTTAAAGTTGTCTCTGCCCGGCATCTGCGTCGCAGATACAGCCATAACCAGCTGCCGATGCAAATATCTTTCAAAACTTTTAGTCAATATCATAACACATTTTTTTCTTTACGGCTACTGATTGTTAAACTTTTACATTGCCATTTTTTAAACGATATCGTATAATATAGAATATTCGCTTAAAAATCCTTTATAATAAGAAGAAACAACTCCCATCTGACAGAAATGTCAGAGTCGGGCAACCCCTGTATAGATACAACGAGGAGGAAATCAATTTTTTATGAAGAAACACACACTTGGAATTGACATTGGTTCCACCACTGTTAAGATTGCGATCTTAGACGAAAACGATACGCTTGTCTTCTCCGACTATGAGAGACATTTTGCAAATATCCAGGAAACCCTTGCAGATCTTCTTCAGAAAGCTGAGGATCAGCTTGGTGAACTGACACTCTGTCCGGTCATTACAGGTTCCGGCGGACTGACACTTGCCAATCATCTGGAAGTACCTTTTGTACAGGAGGTTATCGCCGTATCCACTTCCCTGCAGAAGCTGGCACCAAAGACGGATGTTGCTATCGAGCTTGGAGGCGAGGATGCCAAGATCATCTATTTCGAAAACGGAAATGTAGAGCAGCGTATGAATGGCATCTGTGCCGGCGGTACCGGTTCCTTCATTGACCAGATGGCATCTCTGCTCCAGACCGATGCACCAGGTCTTAATGAATACGCCAAACATTACAAGGCACTTTATCCCATTGCGGCACGTTGTGGTGTTTTCGCAAAAACAGATATCCAGCCACTGATCAACGACGGAGCAACTAAGGAAGACCTTTCTGCCTCCATTTTCCAGGCAGTTGTCAACCAGACCATTTCTGGTCTTGCCTGCGGTAAACCGATCCGCGGACACGTTGCCTTCCTTGGCGGGCCTCTTCACTTCCTTTCTGAGCTGAAGACTGCTTTTATCCGAACCCTGAAGCTGGATGATGAACATATTATCGCACCAGACAACTCTCATCTGTTCGCAGCCATCGGCTCCGCCCTGAATGCAAAGCAGGATGTTACCGTTTCCCTGACTGAACTGAAGGAACGCATGCGGACTACCATCAAGCTGGATTTTGAGGTAGAACGTATGGAGCCGCTTTTTGCTACAGAGGACGACTACCAGGCTTTCCATGACCGTCAGAGTGCCTACAGGGTAAAAACCGGAGATCTTTCCACCTATAAGGGAAAATGCTTCCTGGGGATCGACGCCGGCTCTACCACAACAAAAACCGCGCTGGTAAGCGAAGACGGAACTCTTCTTTATTCCTTCTACAGCAGTAACAACGGAAACCCGCTGAAAACCACCATCAACTCCATCAAGGAGATTTACAGCCTTCTTCCGGAAGATGCAGAAATTGCTTTTTCCTGCTCCACCGGTTACGGCGAAGCCCTGATCAAAGCGGCACTTCTTCTTGACGAAGGTGAAGTCGAAACCGTTTCCCATTATTACGCAGCTGCTTTCTTTGATCCTGAAGTAGACTGCATCCTGGATATCGGCGGTCAGGATATGAAATGTATCAAGATCCGTAACCAGACTGTTGACAGTGTACAGCTCAACGAAGCATGTTCCTCAGGCTGCGGTTCCTTTATCGAAACCTTTGCAAAATCTCTAAACTACACAGTACAGGACTTTGCAAAAGCAGCTCTTTTTGCAAAACATCCCATTGATCTTGGAACGCGCTGTACTGTATTTATGAATTCCAAAGTTAAGCAGGCCCAGAAGGAAGGCGCTGAGGTTTCCGATATCTCCGCTGGTCTTGCCTACTCCGTTATCAAAAACGCCCTCTACAAGGTTATCAAGGTTTCCGATGCTTCCGAGCTTGGCAAGCATATCGTTGTACAGGGTGGTACCTTCTATAATGACGCAGTTCTCCGCAGCTTTGAGAAGATTGCCAACTGCCAGGCCATCCGCCCGGATATCGCCGGGATCATGGGTGCTTTCGGTGCTGCTCTGATCGCAAGGGAGCGCTATCAGGAGGGTGAAAAAACTTCCATGCTTTCCATCGATCAGATCAACAGCCTCCAGTACACCACCTCCATGGCAAACTGCCGCGGATGTACCAACAACTGCCGTCTGACCATCAACAAATTCTCCGGCGGCCGTAAATACATCAGTGGAAACCGCTGTGAGCGCGGACTTGGAAAAGAAAAGAACAAGGATCATATCCCGAACCTTTTCGATTACAAATATAAGAGGATCTTTTCCTATGAACCACTTTCCGCAGATAAGGCTACCCGTGGACAGGTTGGTATCCCACGTGTTCTGAACATGTTTGAGAATTACCCGTTCTGGTATACCTTCTTTACAGAGCTGAAATACCAGGTGGTACTTTCTCCTACTTCCACACGTAAGATCTACGAGCTGGGTATCGAATCCATCCCAAGTGAATCCGAATGCTACCCGGCCAAGCTTGCTCACGGACATGTCACATGGCTGATCCGTAACGGTGTGAAATTTATCTTCTACCCATGCATCCCTTACGAACGCAACGAGTTCCCGGATGCGGTCAACCATTATAACTGCCCGATCGTTACTTCCTATGCGGAAAATATCAAAAACAATGTGGACGAGCTCAGTGATCCATCCATCACCTTCCGCAACCCGTTCCTGGCATTTACTTCCGAGGATATCCTGACAAACCGCCTTGTGGAAGAATTCCAGGATATTCCTGCTGCCGAGGTCAAAGCTGCTGCCCATAAGGCCTGGGAAGAACTTGCAGCCGTACATATGGATATCCAGAAAAAGGGTGAAGAAACCCTGCAGTACCTGAAAGAAACCGGCCGCCGCGGAATCGTTCTTGCAGGCCGTCCATACCATATTGATCCGGAAATCCACCACGGTATCCCGGATATGATCAACAGCTACGGAATCGCCGTATTTACCGAAGACTCCGTTGCACACCTTGGACATCTGGAGCGTCCCATCCGTGTCAACGACCAGTGGATGTATCACTCCCGTCTCTACTCTGCCGCAAATTTTGTAAAAACAAGAGAGGATCTGGATTTGATCCAGCTGAATTCCTTCGGATGCGGACTTGATGCCGTTACCACCGATGAGGTTTATGAGATCCTGGATGGAAGTGACAAGATCTACACCTGCCTGAAGATCGATGAGGTCAACAACCTGGGTGCGGCAAGGATCCGTATCCGTTCCCTGATTGCTGCTATCCGTGCAAAACAGGCACAAAATAAAAAAAGGAACATCAAGCCGGCTTCCATTGAGAAGATATCCTTTACCAAGCAGATGCGTAAGGAGTACACCATTCTCTGCCCGCAGATGTCTCCATTCCACTTCGGAATCTTTGAGGCTGCTTTTAAAGCATCCGGCTATAACCTGGAAGTCCTCCCCAACGACAACAAGCATGCTGTTGATGTGGGTCTTAAATATGTAAACAACGATGCCTGCTATCCGTCCCTGATGGTTGTGGGACAGATCATGGATGCTCTTCTTTCCGGCAAATATGACCTGAACAAAACTGCAGTCATCATGTCTCAGACAGGCGGCGGCTGCCGTGCCTCCAACTATATCGCATTCATCCGCCGTGCTCTGAAAAAAGCCGGCATGGAACAGATTCCGGTTATCTCCCTCAACTTAAGCGGACTGGAGAGCAACCCTGGCTTTAAGCTGACACTGCCGCTGATCAGGCGTATCGTTTACGGTGCCGTATTCGGTGATATCCTGATGAAATGCGTATATCGCATGCGTCCTTACGAGCTGGAAAAGGGTATCGTAAACCGCAAGCACAAGATCTGGGAGCAGCGCGTCATTGCCTTCGTAACAGGCAGCAGCGTCAGCCATGGTACCTTCAAAAAAATGTGCCGTGAGATGGTCCATGATTTTGATACGATCCCGATCTCCGATGAGAAAAAGCCTCGCGTTGGTATCGTAGGTGAGATCCTTGTCAAGTTCCTGCCTGCTGCCAACAACCACCTGGCAGATCTTCTGGAGGCAGAAGGGGCAGAACCGGTTGTTCCGGATCTTATCGACTTTATCTGCTACTGCTTCTACAACCAGAATTTCAAGGTTGAAAAGCTTGGATTCAAGAAATCCAAGGCAACCATCGCAAATCTTGGTCTCAGAGCCATCGACTGGCTGAGAAAAACAGCAAATGAGGCCCTGGAGCAGAGCCGCCACTTTACACCGGCCGCAGATATCCGTGATCTTGCAAAAATGGCTGCGCCCATCGTTTCTGCCGGAAATCAGACCGGTGAAGGATGGTTCCTGACCGGAGAGATGATGGAACTCATCCACGGCGGTGTCCCGAACATCGTCTGCATCCAGCCTTTTGGATGCCTGCCGAACCACATCGTAGGAAAAGGTGTCATCAAAGAAGTTCGCCGTGAGCATCCGGAAGCCAACATTGTTGCCATCGACTACGATCCAGGTGCCAGCGAAGTAAATCAGCTGAACAGGATCAAGCTTATGCTTTCCACAGCACAGAAGAATCTGCATAAAGACGATAAAAAAGACGCATAACAAGAAATGTAGGTTACAAACATCTTTTTCCCAAAAAACAAATTCAAAGCTGCACAGCCGCAGGATCCCTGCCGGCTGTGCAGCTTTTTTTATTTCAGATATGATTCCTGTCAGACAGATTTTTTCTCTGATCCATCACTCTTCACAGGAGGCTTTGCACGGAGCATCAAAGCTCGGGTTAAAGGCATAGAAATTTTTGGCATCCAGCTGCTCCTGCACGGATCTCAGTGCTTCACCGAAACGCTGGAAATGGACTACCTCTCTTGCCCGAAGGAAACGGATGGGATCTGCAACCTCCGGGATATTTTTCACCACCCGGAGGATATTATCGTAGGTGGAGCGTGCCTTCTGTTCTGCCGCCAGATCTTCAAACAGATCCGTGATCGGATCACCCTTACTCTGGAATTCGCAGGCATTAAAGGGCACTCCACCTGCAGCCTGCGGCCAGATTCCCACCGTGTGGTCAATATAATACGGCCCAAGTCCGCTGTTCTCGATTTCTTCCATAGAAAGATCCTTTGTCAGCTGATGGACAATGGTGGACACGATTTCCAAATGTGCCAGTTCTTCTGTTCCCACATCATTGAGCACTGCCGCGACCATCCGGTTCGGTGCGGTAAAACGCTGGGAAAGATACCGCATGGAAGCTCCTATTTCTCCGTCCGGCCCGCCATACTGGCTGGATATAAACTGTGCCAGCTTTGCGTTAGGCGTCTTGATATTTACAGGATACTGGAGTCTTTTTTCATAATTCCACATACCTTATCTGCACCCTCCTTCCTGTTCCCATGGAAACGGCTGTTCCATCCACTGCCATGACTTAAGATTGCTGTCGTTTCCGGTATCAATGGTCAGCGGTCCATAAAATTTTGCATATTTTTCCAGAAGCTCATTTCTTCTTGCTGAAAGCTCACTGTAATATTCAAGAGCTCTTTTTTCTTTTGGATGCGTATCCAGAAAAAGGAGAAGATCGTCAATGGCAAAGCTTACCTGGTCAATAAACTGCAGCAGTTCTTTTTTGGAAGTACAATTTCCATACATCATCGACTTCCTCCTCTCCTGCCGCAGAACGGCTTGCAAAGCTCAGGGAAAATAGTTCCGACCTGAAGAGCTTTTTTCAGCTCAAAGGTAGGCGCAAATTCCTGGTATGGCACATACGCCATTGCAGGAACCTGTTTTGCCATATCAGAAAATGATCGATCCGTCCGGCCTGCCATCCCGCTATTCATCCCACAGGTATACTGATATGGCCGGCAGCCCGAACGATTCATCTGAAATCGGTCCATAATCGAAATCCTTTCATTCATGATCACGCTATATTTTATGACCGTTTTTTAAACTTGTGAAAACAGGAATGTTCACTTTCCTTCATATATATCTATCTTTCTGCCATTTTTTTCTATATATACAGGAAAATATTACTGTTTAAAAATCAGATATACAGTGCTATAATATCCTTGCCTATCTTTACACGGATGGGCGCTTTTACTTATGATTTGTAGCCCTGACCGGCTATTGAAGGAGGAAATTATGCAGGTAATTATTGTAGGCTGCGGAAAAGTCGGTAGAAATCTTGCAGAGCAGCTTCAGGCAGAGGATATTGATATCACTCTTGTCGACGTTATTGCCGACAAGATCAATGATCTCTGCGAAAATATCGACGCTATGGGAATCGTCGGTAATGGTGCCAGCATCAATACTTTAATGGAGGCAGGTGTTGATACTGCAGATATTCTGATCGCAGTTACCGCTTCTGACGAGTTGAACCTTCTCTGCTGTCTGATCGCGCAGAAGGCCAACCACTGTCAGACCATCGCCCGCGTCCGTAACCCCATTTATGAAAAAGAAATCGGATTCATCAAAGAACGTCTTGGTGTTACCATGATCATTAACCCGGAGTTTGCCGCTGCCCAGGAAATTTCACGGCTTCTCCGTTTTCCATCTGCGATCAAGATTGACACCTTTGCACGTGGTCGTGTAGAACTTCTCAAGTTTAAAGTTCTCCCGGAATTCAAGCTGGACGGAATGAGCGTTTCCCAGATCTCAGATGCTTTCCGAAGTGATATTCTGGTCTGCGCGATCGAGAGCCGTGACAATGTATCCATTCCTGGTGGTGATCACATTATACACGACGGAGATATGGTTTCCATTCTGGCTTCTCCGCTTAATGCAGCGGCATTTTTCCGTAAGATCGGTCTCAAGACCAATCAGGTCAAAAACTGTATCATCGTAGGTGGCGGAACCATTTCCTATTATCTTGCCCATGCACTTCTGGGTATGAAGATCAGTGTCAAGATCATCGAGCAGAACAAAAACCGCTGTGAGCACTTAAGCGAACTGCTTCCAGATGCGACTATCATCAATGGTGACGGAACGAACCGTTCTCTTCTGCTAGAAGAAGGACTTTCCGAGTCCGAATCCTTTGTCACTCTGACAAATCTGGATGAGGAGAATGTATTTCTTGCTCTCTTTGCCAAAAGCATCTCCGATGCCAAGCTGGTTGCCAAGGTCAACCGTCTGGAATTTGATGATGTCATCGACTCCCTGGATATCGGAAGTGTCATCTACCCGAAAAATATCACTGCTGATTATATCCTGCAGTATGTCCGTGCCACTCAGAACAGCATCGGCAGCAATGTAGAAACCCTTTATCATATTCTGGATGGCAATGCAGAAGCACTGGAATTTGCGATCCGTGAGGAATCTGCCGTAACTTATATCCCTCTTGCAGAGCTGAATCTCCGCAAGAATCTTCTGGTGGGATGCCTGAACCGCAACGGCCGCATCCGCATTCCCCGTGGTCAGGATATGATCCAGGTGGGAGATACCGTGATCATCGTAACCACTCACAAGGGGCTTCGCGACATCACAGATATACTTGAAAAATAGAGGTACTGCCAAATGAATTATTCGATTATTATTTATATCCTGGGATGGATCATGAATGTGGAGGCTGTCTGTATGCTGGTTCCCGGCATCACTGCCCTTATCTACCGCGAAAAATCCGGTATTGCCTTCCTGATCACGATTCTGGCATGTCTGGCCATCGGTGTTCCACTGGTCAGCCGCAAACCGTCCAAGAAAGCGTTTTACGCCCGTGAAGGCCTTGTGACTACTGCTTTAAGCTGGATCGTCCTCAGTATTGTCGGTGCTGTGCCGTTTGTGCTCAGCGGGGCTATCCCGAATCCCATTGATGCTTTTTTTGAGATTGTTTCCGGTTTCACTACAACCGGTTCCAGTATTCTCTCCGATCCATCACAGATGCCTTACAGCATCAATATCTGGAGATGTTTTTCCCACTGGATCGGTGGTATGGGTGTTCTGGTATTTATCCTGACACTGCTTCCGCTTGCAGGTGGCTATCATATGAACCTTATGAAGGCAGAAAGCCCCGGTCCTTCCGTAGGAAAGCTTCTTCCAAAAGTCCAGTCAACTGCCAAGATCCTGTACAAGATCTACATTGCACTCACTGTTGCACTGATCATCCTCCTGCTTCTTGGGGGGATGCCTCTTTACGATAGTCTCTGTGCAGCATTTGGAACTGCCGGAACCGGTGGGTTCGGAATCAAATCCGACAGTATGGGAAGCTACAGCTTATATATTCAGATCGTCATCACCATCTTTATGATCCTGTTTGGCGTAAACTTCAATGTCTATTTTCTTCTTCTCACCAGGAAGTTTTCTCAAGCATTGAAATCTGAAGAGGTCCGCTGCTACTTCTTTGTGATCATCGCTTCTGCCCTGATGATCACATTCAATGTCCGACATCTGTTTGACAATGTGTGGGAAGCACTTCAACAGGCATTTTTCCAGGTTGGTTCTATTATCACCACCACCGGTTATGCCACTACGGATTTTAACCAGTGGCCTGCGGTATCCAGAACGATCCTGGTACTGCTTACCTTCTGTGGTGCCTGTGCCGGCAGTACAGGCGGCGGAATCAAGATTTCCCGTCTTCTGCTTCTTGCAAAATCCGTCCGCAAGGAACTGCATCTTTATCTGCATCCCAATGCAGTAAAAAAGATCAAAATGGACGGAAAAGCGGTGTCTCACGAAGTTATGCGTGCCACCAATATTTATATGATCGTTTATCTGATGATCGTGGCTACATCTATCTTTATCATCAGTTTTGATGAATTTGATCTTGTAACAAATTTCACAGCCGTAGTCACCACTTTAAACAATGTGGGTCCCGGTCTTTCCCTGATCGGTCCTACCGGAAACTTCGGGATCTTTTCTCCGCTGTCCAAGCTGGTCCTTTCTTTCGATATGCTGGCCGGCCGACTGGAGCTATTTCCGATCCTGATCCTTTTCCTTCGTGAAACCTGGAAGAAATTCTGATAAATATTCGTCATATTTTGCTATGTTTGTGGCATAAATTGTTCTTTTCACATTTATTTCAAATGTTAGACACACTTTCTTCACATTTTTACTGTATATTATAAACCATAGAAGGTGATGAACTTTCTATAATATTTTTCTTTTTCATACGCGCCGGTACGAAAGTACCGGCCTCCTTCCATTTATGGAGTATTTTTTTCCACTCCCTCATAATCGAAATCCGGAATAAAGCTTTCTGAAGCAGTTTCTCCTTCCTGTATAAATCCATTCTGAATCCCCATATCCACAGCAGCATCCAGAACTTTTTCATACTCTCTTTTTGTAACTTTCCGGTTTAATTCCTTAAATTCCACAAATTTTCTCACCGGCGTATACTGATTCATAATACTGATATAAATATCTTCCCCATAGGTTTCATGAAGATACCTCAGAGCCTTTATGGAATTTCCTGTATGTCCCGGCAGGATCAGATGACGGACAATAGTTCCTTTCCGGATGTATCCATCCTCTCCAAACTCACATTTCCCGGTCTGACGCACCATCTCTCCAATTGCAGCCTTTGCAGCCTGCACATAATCCGGCGCATAAGAAAATTTCTGTGCAAGCTCCGGATCCAGATATTTCAGATCCGGAAGATAAATGTCCACATATCCTTCCAGAAGCTTCAGGGTTTCTGTTTTTTCATACCCGCTGGAATTATACACCACCGGAATATCCAGACCATTCCTTCGGGCCATATCCAGTGCCTCTATGATCTGTGGTACATAGTGTGCACCTGTTACCAGATTGATGTTTGCAGCTCCTTTTTCCTTCAGTTCCAGAAAAATCTCTCCAAGCCGTTCCACACTTACAGCCCGTCCCCTGCTCCCGATGGCAATATCATGATTCTGGCAGAAACAGCAGCGCAGCCCGCACCCGGAAAAGAACACTGCCCCGGAGCCTTTTGTTCCGGAGATACAGGGTTCCTCCCACATATGAAGTGCAGCCCTTGCCAGATAAATTCTCTCATCCATGCCACAGAAGCCTTTTTCCCTGCACTCCGGTCTGCCAGGCATTCTCTTGGACAAAGAGCACAAGCTGACATAATTTCTTCCGTACAGTGCGCGCTCCCTGCCATACTGCTGATTTTATTTTCATTCTCCACTTTCACTTTTCTCCTGATCTTTCTTCCAATATCGTTATTTTCTGTTATCTAGTACTAGTTTAGCACATCACGTCTGCTGCCAACAAGGCTTTCTCTGTTTACACTATATACTTAATATAGTACAATGGATTTCATGGAATCTTAAGAATTTACCCCTTTCGTCTTAATTTCCGGCTGCTATTCTAATAACATCAGGGAGGTACAAAAAAGTGGCTAACATACTTGTTTGCGATGACGACAAAGACATCGTGGAAGCTATCGAAATCTATCTTACGCAGGAAGGCTATCACATTCTGAAAGCCTATGACGGACAGGAAGCACTGGATATCCTGAACAGCGAAACTGTAGATCTGCTGATCATCGATGTGATGATGCCCCGTCTCGACGGGATCCGGGCAACAGTCAAGATCCGGGAAAGCAATCCTCTGCCCATCATCATCCTGTCCGCAAAATCTGAAGACACGGACAAAATCCTAGGCCTTAACATCGGTGCAGATGACTATATCACCAAACCTTTCAATCCTCTGGAGCTGATCGCCAGGGTAAAATCCCAGCTGCGCCGGTACACACAGCTTGGCTCCGCTGCACCGGTAGCATCAGAACACATCTACACAACCGGAGGTCTTACGGTAAACGATGACAAAAAAGAGGTGCTGGTAGATGGAGAAGCGGTACGGATGACGCCCATCGAATATAATATCCTGCTTCTTCTCATGAAAAATCCCGGACGTGTTTTTTCCACCACACAGATCTACGAGAGCATCTGGAATGAAGATGCTCTGGCCGCGGATAACACGGTAGCCGTCCACGTCCGTCACATTCGCGAAAAGATTGAGATCAACCCCAGGGATCCCCGCTATCTGAAAGTTGTCTGGGGCCTGGGTTATAAAATCGAAAAACTGAGCCGGTGAGCCAGCCGGCCATGAAGTATCTGTACTTCAGAAAGGGGTATTATGAATAAAAATAAACATACGGAAAAAAACCGTTCATTTATGCGCATTCCTGCTCTTGTCCTTGCCCTTATCCTGCCTCTGATCATGGTCTTTTCAGCGGCACTGGTGATCCAGGCAGGTATCCGGATGGACTCTGCAGAAGATCTTAAAACAAAGGATTATTTCCAGACCTCTGCTTTTGCTGACAGCTTTTACTCAAAAGCTTCCACAATCCTGTCCGGAATCTCAGCCAGAGAAATCCTGGATAAAACAAACGAAGATGCATACATTGATCTCGGAGAGCTTTATAACGGAGATTCCCTCTCCTTCAAAAACACCTCCGGACTAGCCTATTCCTTCAATGATCTTAAGGAATGGAGCTCACAGAGTATCCATTCCAATGATGACTGGATCGTCCTGGGCCTTACCACCCCGGAGGGTGAAAAAAAATATATGTACTATTCCGATTTCAAAAAAGCTCTGGAAGACGGAACCCTGCAACTAAATGCCAACTCCGGTGCCCTGAAATACGAGGGAATTTCCCAGAAAGACTGGACTGAGAGGATTCTTTCCGCTCTGAGCGCCGAATATGCAGACGGCGGCATCCAGTCACAGGAACCTCTGAAAAACATTACAGACAAAAACGGAAACGTGGTTTACACAGACGTGGCAGATATGCTCACTCCGATCCTTGATATCCCCTGTGCACCGGAAGGTTACGACAGTCTCCTGGATTACATGAATTCCACCTCATCCAAAACCAGGAATTTCAAAGGGAACCTGAACGATGCCTTTGAGCAGCTGGATAATGCCCGGGATCTTTTTTCCAGCTGGACAGAAGCTGCTCAGACACTGGATGAATACAGCAGTGATAATTCCAATATCCATTATGCCTATACGGATAACACCTCACAGAAAATCTTCACAAATACAGATGCAGCCTATACTTCCGACCTGACTGATATTTCCGGTTTTTCAGACAAAAAGCCTTACGTGTTCCTAAATGTCAACGAAACTGCCACAGATGAGAAAAATGCCCGGAATGGTCTTATGAATCTGAACCTTTCCGCTGCTGCAAACCCTTCTGTAGGAAACTGGATCGATCTCCTTCGAAACTCCACATACGATGAAAACTGCAGTTTTCTTGCCTGGATCGATGATACCAGCCTTCCTGTACAGGATTCCATTAAAACTGACAGACAGCATTTCCTGACTTACCGTACTTTATTTATCCCGGCTGCTGTGATCACCGTGATCAGTTTTCTGCTCTTTATCATAGATTTTATCTGGCTTACTGTCCACACCGGAAAAAGAAATTCCGCTAGCGGTAATACAGACACTGCTCAACCAGAACTGAACTTTTTTGACAGGATCTATACGGAAGTAGCAGCCGGACTTGTGTGTATCCCGGCACTTAGTGTATTGACTGCAGGACTGAGCATGCAAGCTTCCACCTATAACCTTGTCTCCTCCCTGATCATCCTGGGTATCACGATTTTCCTGATCACGTGCCTGTTCTGGATCGGCTATTTAAGCCTGATCCGCAGAATCAAAGCTCGCACCCTGTGGAAAAACAGCCTGCTTCGCAAATGCCTGAAGCTTCCCCATCTGTGTCTTTGTAAAGCCGGTAAGCTGATCGATTTTTTCTCCAGGAATACCATCAGCAGAATACGTATGGTAGTGGGACTTGGCGTATTTCTATTCCTTGAATTTTTCTTCAGTGCCCTGCTCGCGGCATCTGATGGATGGTTCCTGATGTTTTTGCTTCTATTCCTTCTGGATCTGGGTGCGCTTTTCTGCGTCTACAAAATTGCTCTTGGACGGGAACTCCTCCTTGATGGCCTGAAACGGATCACCGATGGAGAGCTCACTTACAAGATCCCGGAAAAGGAACTCCGTGGTGATCAGAAAGCAATGGCACAGTATATCAACCGCATTGGTGACGGGCTGGACGCTGCCGTGGAAAAAAGCCTCAAAGATGAGCGTATGAAAACCGAATTGATCACCAATGTCTCCCATGATCTGAAAACGCCGCTGACTTCCATCATCAATTACATTGATCTGCTGAAAAGGCTGAACCTCAAAGATCCGGAAGCACTGAAATATCTTGAGATCCTGGACTCAAAGGCACATCGTCTGAAAAGTCTGACCGAAGATGTAGTGGAAGCTTCCAAAGCCAGTACCGGAAATCTTTCTCTGGAAATGACGGAACTGAACTTTGTGGAAATGCTTTACCAGGTGATGGGTGAATTCGAAGAACGGATGGAAAACAGACATCTGACCCTGATGACACATCTGCCGGATTCTCCTGCCATGATCTATGCCGATGGCAGACGGATGTGGCGTATCCTTGAAAATCTTTTCGGCAATATTCTGAAATATGCCATGGAGAACACAAGGGTCTATGCAGAAGTTCTTCTGGAAAAAGATCAAGTCATCTTTACCCTGAAAAATATTTCCGCACAGCCTCTGAACATTCCGGCTGAAGAACTGACCGAACGTTTCATCCGTGGCGATGTTGCCAGAAATACAGAAGGCAGCGGACTTGGATTATCCATCGCACAGAGCCTTACCCAGCTTCAAGGTGGCACCTTTAAACTTTATCTGGACGGTGACCTTTTCAAAGTCTGCTTAAGTTTTCCACAAAAGATCTCTCCCACAGCCTTATCCGCACCGGAAGATTCTCATTCCGAAGCACATTCTTAACCATTCATAAAAAACAGCAGCGGAAGCCCTGATGATATGATAAATCAGGAGCCAGGCTGCTGTTTTTCTCTTATTTTTGTTCTCTTTTACACTTTAATGGTGATCTCACGGTCTGTCCGGTTATATTTATAATACCGGACTCCGGCTGCATCCAGCATTTTTTTGGATGCGATCACCGACGGAGTATCTGCATATTTATCACAGTCGTATACGATAGTCCTGATCCCTGCCTGGATAATAGCCTTGGCACATTCGTTGCAGGGAAACAGGGACACATAAAGCTTGGCACCTTCCAGACTTCCTCCCCGGTAGTTCAGGATGGCATTGAGCTCACTGTGTGTCACATAAAGATATTTGGTATCCAGCGGATCTCCTTCTCTTCCCCAGGGAAACTCATCATCGGAGCATCCCTTTGGAAATCCATTGTACCCCATTGACAGGATCTTGTTATCTTCACTTACGATACAGGCACCAACCTGTGAATGCGGATCCTTGGAACGCATGCCGGAAAGCATGGCAACACCCATAAAATACTCATCCCAGGAAAGATATCCCTGTCGTTTCTGTCCTTTTTTATCCATACAGAATCCTCTTTTTCTATTGGTTTCTTACTGATCGATCAATCCTCGATCATGTTGATCCTTCTGATATGACGCTCATCCCCGGAAAATGGTGTATCCAGGAATGTATCCACGATCTTCAGAGCAAGTCCCGGTCCTACTACACGACCGCCCATGGCCAGAATGTTGGCATCGTTATGAAGTCTTGTTGCCTCTGCAGTAAAGCAATCTGTACAAAGTGCAGCACGGATTCCCTTGAATTTATTAGCAGTGATGGAAATTCCGATACCTGTTCCGCAGATCAGGATTCCTTTCTCACACTCACCGTCTACGATTGCCTGTGCTACTTTCTTTCCATAAACAGGATAGTCTACAGATTCCGGACCATTGCATCCAAAATCTTTGTACTCCAGTCCTCTCTCTTCCAGATGCTTCTTTACCTCCTGCATCAGCTCATAGCCGCCATGATCACATCCCAGTGCTATCATTTTCTTTCTCCTCCTCAACGTTGATAATTTTATGACCAGCCGCTTTCAGTAAGCGGTTCATGATCGCCTGTCCCATTCTTGGTGTAAAAAATGCCTCTGAATAAATGGCACTTACATTACAGCTGTCAAAATCACGCAGGACCTCGTACAGATGATGCGCGATCGTTTCTTCCTGCTCCCGGCTTCCGATACTCTTTACGATTCCATGTGAATATCGGCCTTTTGTTTCATCTGTTGCGATGATCCCCACCGTCAGTCCCTTCTCCTCAGCCTCTCCAGCTCTTTTTTCGATCTCCGCGATCACACCCTCTGTGGCCCCCTCCACAATGGCAAGATCTGCCTTTGGTGCATAATGACGGTATTTCATTCCCGGTGCTTTTGGATGGACTTTGCTGTCCGGTTTGATCAGCCCCTTATCCATCCTTACATCTCCAAGTGTTTCCCGGAGCATTTCCAGGGAAATATATCCCGGCCGCAGGACTACCGGTATGTCTTCTGTAAAATCTACGATCGTAGATTCCAGACCGATATTTACCTGTCCTCCATCAATGATCATATCAATGGCTTCTCCCAGATCCTCTGCCACATGTCCCGCTGTCGTAGGACTTGGTCTTCCGGAAGTATTGGCACTTGGCGCTGCCACATATCCGCCAGCCGCAAGGATCAACTCCTGTGCGATAGGATCACTTGGAAAACGTACTGCCACACTGTCCAGTCCTCCGGTTGTTTCCTTTGGCACGATATCTGCCTTGGGAAGGATCATTGTCAGTGGACCCGGCCAGTATTTCTCAGCCAGTATTCTGGCTTTTTCAGGAACCTCCGTAACGATCTTATCCAGGTCACGGATATCTGCGATATGTACGATCAGCGGATTGTCCGAAGGTCTTCCCTTGGCTGCATAGATCTTCATCGATGCTTTCGGATCCAGGGCATTTCCTCCAAGGCCGTATACAGTCTCTGTGGGAAATGCCACAAGCCCGCCGTTTTTCAGAATCTCGCCACCTTTGGCAATTGCCTTTCTGTCTATATTCTCCGCTGTCATAACTGCTATTTCTGCTTTCATTTTACGCTCCATTTACTGTCTGATATAAATCCCCTGCTCTTCAATAAAATCTTCCAGATCCTGAAGGGCATCCTGTGCCCAGGTTTCGGATTTCTGAAAAGTCTCCGGGAAAAACATGTCTTTTACTATTTTTTTACCTGTTTCTGTTTTAAAGATCTTCTCTGCACTTTTCTTTATATGTTCTTTATCCAGTCCATCTTCAAAATAATTAACCAGAAAATCAGCTTCCACAAGGATCTGATAATCCAGCCCGTCAATATCCTTATAGGTATGATGATGTCCTACCAGATATTCCACTCTGCGGATCACCCTCTCCTGAAAGCCCAGTGCGGTAAGCATCTCTCTGGCAGCTGCCGGACCTTCTGCTTCCTGCGTCTTTCCATCAGAGCGTCCGTATTTTTCCATACCGACTTTGATCCCGATATCATGAACGAGAGCCGCAGCTTCCAGAACATGCATCGTATCTTCATCCAGACCCTCACTCTGGCCGATCAGCCTTGAAAGATCATGCACCTTCACAAAATGCTGGATATGCTTCGGATCCCCCTGATAATAATGGATCATTTCCATATAAAGTCTGTCGATTCTGTTCATAATATCCTCCTCTCTGCTGCCATCCTGCAACTGTCACTTTTTTCTGTATACTGCTCAGCAGAAATCTCCTGCTGAGCATATCCGTTAACAGATAGCTACATAATAGTTACATTATAGCGTTATTATGGAAAAAATGTCAATCCTGCTCCACTTTCACAATGTAGGTTCCTGACATATCATCTTCAAAGACAATGCTTCCCAGACTCTGAAGAACACGGTCATTAAGCTCTGTTCCGTATTTTTCTTTTTCCTGTCCTCCTACAAAGATATAGGAAATATCATAACGGCTGATCAGTTTTTTTACCGTCTCTGCATCTGTAGATGTATAAATAGTCTGGATGTCCGCACTTTTTTCATTGAGGTCAGGTACATTATTTCTCCAGAGCCATTCATGCACATACCATCCCAGTACGGTCGGAAGCCCCGTAGATGCAGAAACTCTCTCATATCCGGTATAGCTGTCCCCGTTAGCCTCGAGCACCACAGGAGAGCCCTTGATATTCTGCTTCAGCCAGCGGATCGCCGACGCATCCTGAGGAAAATCCTGCTCAAGAAATGTAGTTGCATCCAGTCCTTGATACTCCGAAACCTTCCAGACATCCCCAAACCAGGAATGCACGGCATTTCCGAAATAGCCCACGGTCCAGAGCAGTACAAAAAGCCCCACACCTGAAAGGATCCGGATGATCTTCTGTCTGGATATCACCAGCATACGATAAATCCCATATCCCATTGTCATTCCGAAAAGTATATATGCCTGATACGTCAGCTTGAACATAGTATTGGCTCTGGCATTTCCATTTTCATAAATATCCCGCACATATACAAGCTCCGGGATCAAAACCAGTCCGATAGCACATAAGCCCATGATCACTGCAAAAAGATCCGGAACTGTGATCGCCTCCAGCAGCCTATAGAGACTTTTATGCTTCAGTCCCTTCATTTTTTCTGTGATGACAGACAGGATCAGCAAAACAGTAAGGAGCACCGGAAGTCCCCAGAGGATCAGAAGCTGATACCACAGTGAATGATGCTGTGCCAGTGCCACCCCCTGTACCATCGTATCAAATTTCAATGTAAAGGGCAGGATCACCAGATAAGAGAGACCTATGATCTCCACTGCCTGTACGATCGTCACTGCCAGGATCCTGATTATCTTTCCCTCAAATCGTATGATATTTGCGATCAGGACAACTCCACCGGTCACTACAAAATAGATCACAAAATCCCAGTAATTGGTCCACTGGAACATGCCAAGAAAAACGGACGCCAGAAGGATGTGCGGCATCAGAAGCTGTCTCAGCCAGAAAACACTGCGTTCCTGTTTTTCAGGCTCAGGCCCTCTTTTTCGGATCATTTTCAGCCATGCATAGAGCATTCCCACCAGAAATGTCACAAACATCACATTTACCACATGGGCATGAAGATCCCCCAGGACAAACGAATAGCATGGAAATTCATGTATGGTCTTATCACTGTCATTCACCGGATTATACCCTATGTAACGAGTTGCATCCGGGAACCAGTAGCTGGCTGTTTCTGCCACTCCCTGTATCTTCCGGATCAGCGGCAGTACACAACGGTAGACGATATAATGTACATTTCCCGCGATAGATACTGCAATACCTGCAGTAACTCCTGCCAGTGAAGGAATATATTTCTTCTTTCCATCCAGTCGTCCATACAGCCTGTCCTTCGTCATCTGATGGACCAGGGAAAACGGATACACAAAGGCAAACGCTACCACAAAGGTACGCATCAGATTATAAGTCACTTCCACTCTGCTTCCTGTAAGCTTCGTAAGAAACACTGCAAAATACTGCCCGCCATAGTAATAATTGATGGTTCCCTGTGAATACCAGAGATCACGTGCAGGAAGAGTTTTGCTCCGCATCATGGCCTCCATGAAGCCATAATCCATAAATTTCTCTGTTCCATATGCCTGTGGCCGGAATCCTGCCAGATAAGTCCACAGCAGAAAGATCCCAAAAAACAGAAGCTCCTCCCGAAAGATCAGCTGCATCTTTCCTGACGGATAACATTCAATGCCATGCTTCAGCTGAACATGAAAAAGTACAGCACATAAAATGCCAACAGCCACAGATACTCCTACACACACTGCTGCTGTAAAAGGAAGGATTTCCACCGCTACCAGAAGCCAGGTGAGAAATCCGGTAACCGCAATGGCAAGTACCTTTGAAAAAAGCCAGCCCCGGTCTTCAAAACCACCAAAAAGCCTTCCTGTGACCGGCATTGCCACCATTCCCATAAACAGCGCAAGCAGCCACCAGGTCCAGAATGTCCATACATCTCCTCCCAGGAGATACGCAGAAAGTACTGTCAGGAGCACTGCTGCAGTCAGCTCCGGAAATAATTCTCTGATCTTTTTTTTCATCCTTCTGTCCCTCCTGTATCAGATTCTGCCCCGCAGACGGATAAAGTCCGCAAATGCCTGTCTTCCGATCTTTATGATCCGTTTCATGTTGATAGAGTTTTTTCCGGCCTGTCTCGGTCGGAATGTGATGGGGATATATTCCACATAAAGATGATGTTTTTCATAGATCACGGTCATCAGCACATTGGAAAGGAAAAATCCGCTTGGGATACGCTTCAGTACTTTGGCGAGCTGTTTTCCATCCATCAGCCGATATGGCGTATTTGCATCTTTTACCCAGGTTCCAAAAATAAGGAAAAGCACAAGTCGCAATACTCTTGTCACAAAAACCCTGGAAAGCCCGTCCTCTCTTTTCTGCCGGTAGCCGATAAGAAGCCCACACTTTTGACGTTTTTCCCAAAACTGCCAGAATTCCTCCGGAAGTGTCTGGCCGTCTGAATCCGTCTGAAAAATATAATCGGCACCCTTTTCTACTGCGTAACGATATCCCCTGAGTATTGTTCCTCCATGTCCTTCATTCGGTTTATCGATTCCTATAAGACGGTCATAATTTTTCTGATAATTCTGTATTTTTTTGTAGGTAGCATCTTTGCTGCCATCATTCAGGATCACCAGGCGGCTGTCCCCGCCGATCCTCTCCACTACCGGATACCATTGCTCGATCACGGTCCCGATATTTTTTTCTTCATTATATGCCGGCATAATGATATATAAGCTGTCATGTTTCATAGATTCTTATTCTCCCATCCTCTGAGGTATACACCAGTGGATATGTCTCCCTGATGATATCCTCACGACATTCCTGCTGTTCAAATTCCATATCCTCCTCAAACAGGATATATGTGATCTTTTCCTGTTTTACGGCAGCTTTCAGTAGCTCCGGATCATCCGTGGTATATATGAGCACTGCCTGGCCGGCACGATAGCCCGTATCGTACCCTGCAGACCATGCATAATAAGGCCATCCGCAATACAGCATGGCACCGGACATGGTGACCTCGTTCATGGTATATTCCGGTGTCAGCAGAAGATCATTTTTCTTAAGATTTGCACTGAGCCAGTCCGTCAGGCTGCTTTCCATATTTACAGTCATCCTGTGTGCAGAATCGTTGTCTCTTAAGATGATCACGTAATCATAGATCCCCGTTGCACTAAGACAGATACAAAGGACCGCTGCCGCTGCGCGACCCGCCCATTTCTTCCAGCTGTTTTTCCCTGCAAGGAAAACACATCTTACGATCCATCCCCAGAAAACTGTCACAAAGGCATAGGAAATCATCACATATTTATGATTGACATTGATGTCCGGAGTCAGAGATACCAGAAATGCAAATGCCATTGGAAGCAAACAGCCCATCAGCACTGCCCGCTGACCTCTCTTCAGAAATACTGCTGCCACGATCATTCCCACAAAGAAAAATCCACTGATCTCCACCAGATACCAGAGTACACCGGAAATGCTTTTATTATCTGCCAGAAAGCCCCAATAAAAGGATGGACTCATAACACTTCCCGACACAAAGATCTTCGACTGCAGTTCCGAAAAAAGCACCGCCAGTCCGGCACAGATCACATAATCCAGTTTACCGTCAGAAAACACTGCCAGTCCGGCAAGGATCAGAAGGCCGCCGATCAGCGCAGCCCCGTTCCAGAAGGCAGTTAATCCCAGAAACAGCCCCAGAAGGATCGCCGTATCCACATTTCTGCAGATCCAGGCTTTTTTTGTAAAAAAACGGTTACGGACCCACAAAAATCCCTGCTCCTTGTGACTGCATCCGGCTTCCACCCAATCCATAAAGGTCCATACCGCTACAGCTGCCATCAGAAGGCCGAAAGCCAGATGACGCTGGTTCAGATATACATTGAAATTCCATAATCCCCAGTTTTCATTGGTAGTATAACCGATAAACGCCGTATTTTCTTCCAGAGTACGTACAAGGTCCCCCGCCTGAAGATGTTCCCACAGATAACGCCAGAACGCTGTTCCGCTGCGGAAAAAAAAGAAAACAATGGCAGCTGCCCCTGCCCAGAAGCTTTTGAACATCCGGTAGCTGATCCCGTAAAGCACCATAAGAAATCCCGCCAGAGACAGGATGCTTACCAGATTATATCCCAGATCAAGACGAAGGCCCAGATACTCCAGATTTCCCACAAGGAACTGGAACATAAAATGATATTTCACATCCTGCCCGCCATAATGCGGATAATGGGTAGGAAAATTATTTCCCCGTGAAAAAGATCGCATCATTGCCGTGTGGGGTGCATAATCTCCGTATACCGAAAAGCCGGAGTACAGAATGCCGTCTTTCATATGGAAAACGTAAAACATCATCCAGGTCACAAAAACCGTCAAAATGCCAAAAAGCAGAACCTCTTTTTTCAGGATCCATTTTCTGCTGATCATCCGTTCGGATATCACAAACATTTTTTGCTGTTTTTTCTTTTTCCACCGGAAGATTCCCGAAAGCAGCAGGATATCTACCAGAAATACGATCAGATTTCCATAAAAAAGAGGATGCTCTGCCCCCGCGCATATGCTGAACATCCAGGAAAGAATATAGACTGCCCAGGTCAGCATCAGGATTCCCATCCCAAACGCTGCCGGCAGGACCACCCATATCCTGTTTCCTCTTTCAGTTGTTTGACGCGGAAACAGACATCCTGCCATTTCCATTCCTGTTAACATACATAATATAAGATAAATGATTCCAAGCATAGGATTCTCCTTAATTCACGTAAAGTATAGCAGAATCACCTTCCTATGAAAAGGCTATTCACATTTTTTTCAATTATTTTCGTTTTCCTTCTGTTTTTTCAGATATGTAACGATTCCATCAGCCACAGCCTCTGCTACCTTTCTCTGATACTTCTCTGTCTGAAGCAGGGCGGCTTCCTCCGGATTTGTAAGAAATCCACATTCTACGATATTGATCACACCCGGACTTCTCTTCAGAAGATAATAGGTTCTGTTTCCTTTTGCCACCCGCGGCCGTGCAATGGAAAGCTTCCGGTTCATGTTTTCCTGGATCGCAAGTGCCAGTTCTTTTCCGCCTTCCGAATCCTCATAATAAAATACCTGCGGACCTTTTACTCCGGGATCACTGTAGCTGTTCTGGTGGATACTCACAGAAAGCACCGGTTCATATTTCTGGATCTGTTCAATACGATTCTGCAGATCCTGTGCTTTCATATTTTTTGTACCATTTTCATAAAGACCTTTATCTTCTTCCCGGGTCATTACTACGGCAAGGCCTTTTTTTTCCAGGATCGTTTTTAGCTTCATGGCAATATCCAGATTGATTCCTTTTTCCTTCAGTCCACCGATTCCCACCATTCCGGAATCCACACCGCCATGACCGGCATCCACCAGGATCACCTGATCTGCTTTTATATTTCCAGATACATCTATAAGTCTGCCTGCAGTTTCTGCCGCTTCCCATGACAGAATATAAAAACAGACCAGCATAAGAACTGCCATTGCCAATTCTATGAAATGTTTTTTCAACACAAAACACCCCCGGCATATTTATTTTAATATATGTTGCCGGGAGTGTTTTTAGCATTGTGAAGATCACAATGTTTTCTTCTGTTTATGACAGGTTTTCTGTGATCACGCTCCAGATCCCGCTGTTCTCGAATCCAAGTTTCCACTCTGCCACACCTGCCAGTTTGTATTTTTTGATCAGTTTAACCTTTTCCGCAATAGACTTAGAGTCCTCCAGCCAGATCTGGTATGTGGCACCGTCCCCTTCATAGGTTCCATAATTCTGACTTGTCTTCTTGTCCCAGTATGTTTCTGCTCCGTTATCACTGATCGTCTGCTGTGCCTGATCCATACCGATGGCCTCACTTGTCAGTGCACCGCCATCTGTAGTCTTCCAGAGCCTTGTGTAGAACGGAATCGCAAGGATCGTCCGTTGAGCCGCTACTTCTGAAAGCGTATCCTTAACCCCCTGTTCTACCCATGGCAGAGATGCCACAGAACCGGCATCGGAGCCTACGTAATGTTCATCATAGCCCATAATGATCACATAATCCACAACCTTGCCCTGCTCCGCACGGTCATAATGACTGGTAAAATCTTCCGGAACCGGATTATCTACAGACAGTACCAAATTATTGGCGTGACACTGGATAGAAAGCTCTCTTAAAAACTGAAGGAAATGGATTCCTACTCCTTCGCTCAAAGATTCAAAATCAACATTGATTCCATCCAGTCCTGCTTTCAGTGCATAAGTGATCAGCTGATTCTCCAGATTCTGCCTTGAACTGGTTTTTGAAAGAACTTCTGTGGTACTCATGTTCTCATTAAAATTATCCACCAGTCCCCATACCTTCAGTCCTTTTTCATGTGCCTGCATCACATACTCCCCAGATGCAAGACTTGAAATATTTCCGGAGTTATCTGTTACAGAAAACCAGGTTGGAGAGATCACATTCACGCCTGTCATATTCTGTACCGCATCTGCGAAATAGCTGTTTGCATCTGTGCTGGTAACCTGGTGCCATGCCAGGTTCACCGGCTCATCCATGGTAAGATATGTATAGGACTCTGTTTTAAAATTCCTTTCATAATCCGTTGTATCCACAGCACTTACTTTTTTCTTCTGAATATAACCGATGTAACCGTCATCGGTTGCCACCTGATCCCAGTCCTCTCCTTCATTCATCAGCCGGAGAACTGTATTCTTCGCCAGTTTGGAAAGGATCGGCGCCTTGATCCCGCCCCGGTAACGGATCACGGTATCTTTCTTCGTGGTCACGGTCTCCACATTGGTAAATTTGTACTGTATCGCAACCCTTGCAGGATCCTGCTCTATATAAGAATCGATATCTGTATACTTTTTTACATAATCCAGTTTCAGATAAACCGTGTCATCCTTCAGCCACACGTTTCCGTCTGCCTTATCTGAAGCCGGTTCCTCTGTGAGACTGGATGGTGTTGCATACAGTATCTTCTTGTTTTCGCTATCCCAGTAATATCTCTGATTCAAATATCCGTTCACTACATCCAGCGGAAGATATACATCTTCTCCTGAAATAAGTGCCTTCTCTTCCAGTTTCTCAGTTCCAAGTATCAACGCAGCCTCACCGTCTGCATTCTGGCCATAGTATTCTGTCAGATCCATCTGTTTCCTGCTTGGTATAAGCTTATTGATCCCGTAAACAGCCCCTCCGGCAAGAGCGACCAGAACGATCAGCAGACCTACCACAAGGACCGGTATGTGTTTTTTTATCATGTTTTTTTCCTTTCGGTATAAAATGTCATAATTTGTTTCATTATAACATATCTTGTCTACATTTCGTTATAAAAATCGACTTTTAATAATTTTTCACAATTTCTTTAGAATTTCGGTTCCCCGTATGGTATGCATGAGTGCAGGGGATGATCGTTATCCGGGGAACCGTTTTTTCTTATGTACGGTCATTCTTTGCGAATAAGATCAAAGCTTACACAGGCGATATGGCCGTCTTCATCTTCCGTATAATCCCGCATATAGACCCCGTTTTCCGCAATCTGACAGGCTTTTGCGATTTTTTTCGGAGTGCTTGGTGCTCCATCGAGATAAAGAGAAACTCCGTTCTCACGATAAAGCTCCAGCTCCCTTCGAAGGGGTTTTGCGGATTTCTTTTTTTCCTGTGATATATTTGGCGTATCCCGACCTCCTTTCCTGGTTAGATTTTCAGAAAACACCAGCAATGGTTCTCGAAAAGCTGCAACTTCCCTGTTAGGATGATACTTGTAATAAAATATAAATAATAAAATGGGGGGAATTTCTCTGTGTACCGACAGACTCGCCGATGAATTTCACACAGAATCCTTATCTTCAGAAAAATATGACTTTAAGTTATCGTTACTGTCTTCTTGCTTCCGGGAGGAGACAGCTTTTCTGCTTTTCATTATACCTGATTTCCCTTCAGATGCAAGTCTTTTATAAAAGAATCAGAAATTTTCTTTTTTCTCCGGTTTCTACATCTTTACATCTTGTGTATAACTGTTATATAATACAGTATGTAAAAGATTAAATTTATTTACCTATAGGATGTGATCATATGAAAATAGAAAAAATCAATGAAAATCAGATCCGCTGTACCCTGACGAAAGAAGATCTGGACAGTCATCAGATCCGTATCAGCGAACTTGCATACGGTACCGAAAAAGCCAAACGTCTCTTTCGTGATATGATGCAGCAGGCACAGATACAATTTGGTTTTGAAGCAGATAATATTCCTCTGATGATCGAGGCTATTCCTGTCAATGCCGAAAGTATTATCCTCATTATCACTAAAGTGGAAGATCCTGAAGAACTGGATACACGTTTTTCCAAATTTGCACCCTTCAAGGGCAACAAACCTTCCGATACCGTAGAGATCGATGGCGCTGACAATATCATCGATATCTTCCAGAAGCTCTGTGAATCCAAGCTTAAGGATCTTTCACAGAAACCGGAAGAAAAAAGGGCGGAAACTTCCGCCTCTCAGGCAACAGAAACTCCGGATGCATCACAGCAGCCGGCTGAGAGTTCTGTAAAGCTTATACGCCTGTACTCTTTCCCGGGGCTGGATGATGTTATTGCCGCATCTCATGGTATGAATGGTTTCTTTACCGGTGATAATACTCTCTATCGTGAAGGAGAAGACGGTGTCTATCAGCTGGTACTTCATCAGTCAGACTGTACACCTGAAGAATTTAACAAGGTCTGCAATATCCTTTCCGAGTATGGCATCGGCCGTGCATTCACACCAGCCGGTGAAGCCTACCTCAGAGAGCACTGTGCACTGATTGCTGATCATGCACTTCAGAAGCTTCTGAATATCTGACAAACCAAATATCCTACAGACAAACAAACCGCTGTCGGAATGCGATCCATATGATCTGCATTTCCCGACAGCGGTCCTTTTGTTTCAGCAAAAAAGCTTCTGTTTATTACTCACCAAGAAAATCATTGATCTGAGCTACGAGGACATCTGCGTCCAGGCCATGGACCATTGCTGCTTCTTCCAGAGATTCCATCTGTGAAGACGGGCAGCCAAGACAATGCATTCCTGCTCTCATCAGGATCGGTGCGATATTCGGGTCTACAGTGAGCAGTTCTCCGATCAGCATGCTCTTTGTAACTTTTGCCATGATTGTATTCTCCTTTACTGTTTTATCGAAATATTTCATTCCGTTCTGCTATTATAATACGAATCCGGAATGGAATCAACGGGTTACGAATTTTCAGTTTTGTTTATAAATTTATACTTGTATTCTTTATGCAGATATATTAGAATGGGAATAGAATCCCTGGTAGGGGATACATACAATACACAATTTAAAAGGAGGATATCAATTATGGCATATGTAATTTCTGACGAGTGCGTTAGCTGTGGAACATGTGAGGGTGAGTGCCCGAACGAGGCTATTTCTCAGGGAGACGAGCATTATGTAATCGACGCAGACGCTTGTGTTGACTGCGGAACATGCGCTGAGGCCTGTCCAGTTGGTGCTATCTCTGCTGAGTAATGCATCATTAGCTTGATAAGCTGCTATAATGAGTGAGGCTGCCGGTTTACCGGCAGCCTTTTCTGTTTTTTTTATTCTTTTTTCCCTCACAGGAAGCTGCCGCTTCTCTTCTTGCCTGCTGCTGCCTGCGGATTGCTTCATCCAGAGAACGACACCGGTACTCTCCTTCTTTCTTTCTCTGCATTTCCTCACGGATCAGGCGTTCCATGATTTCCTGAAACTCCAGTATCTTATCGTTATCTGCTCCGCACTTCTCTGTATTCCCGGATTCCGTTTTTTCCATGAACTCCTTTTCAGATCCCGTTTTTTTCATTGGGATATCTTCAAGCTCAACAGCTTCTCCATCCAGGATCCTGATACCAGATTCTGAAAAATCCGGTGTATCTGCCTTTCTTGCCTCCGGTGGGATCAGTGTACGGATTGCTTTCAACTGAAGTCCTTTACTTTTCAGCTCATTTATTTTAAGAAAAAGCTGGATATCAAACGGTGTATAATAGCGATGTCCCAGTTCATTGCGTCCGATCCGAAGCTCCAGTTCTTCCTCCCAGTAACGCAGGACATAAGATTTCACTCCGGTCAGTGTTACGGCCTGTCTGACTGTATATCTTTTTTCCATTGTGAACGCCCCCTTATATAGAGATTCACTGCTGCTGTCTACAGTATAACCCCTGAGATCAGGAAATAGCAAGAATAATCGGTTGACATAATTTTACCAAATATGACTCTTTGCCTATATCCATAGCATCCCGAACTCCACGATCACACAGACAAAAATACAAAAGGCCATCAGGATAACTATAAGCTTTCATCCTGACAGCCTTTCATTTACCGTCTGCACGGCTCTATTTTTTCATATTTACAAACTGGGTATATCTCGGCAGCCATACCAGCTCCACAGTTCCGATCGGACCGTTTCTCTGCTTGGCTATGATAATTTCCGCAATGTCTTTCTTCTCGGTATCTTTGTGATAATAATCATCTCGATAGATAAACATGACCACATCCGCATCCTGCTCAATAGCTCCGGACTCTCGAAGATCCGAAAGCATCGGCCTGTGATCCGGTCTCTGTTCCACTGCACGGCTAAGCTGTGATAACGCAATTACCGGTACATCGATCTCTCTTGCCAACGCTTTCAGCGATCGTGAAATATCTGAAATTTCCTGCTGTCTGGAATCCGATTTTCCACTTCCGCTCATCAGCTGAAGATAATCGATCATGATGATCCCCAGATTATGCTCAAGCTTATATTTTCTGCATTTGGAACGAAGCTCCGCAATGGAGATTCCAGGTGTATCATCAATAATAAGATTGGAGCCACCGATAATATCCGCTCCTTCTACCAGCTTCGTCCAGTCCTCATCTTTCAGATTTCCGGTACGGAGATTCTGGGAATCCACGTGAGATTCCATAGCAAGAAGACGGTTTACCAGCTGCTCCTTGGACATCTCCAGACTGAAAATAGCCACGGTCACATCTTTACGAAACGCCATATACTGGGCAATATTCAATACAAAGGCAGTTTTTCCCATGGAAGGTCGAGCTGCGATCAGTACAAGATCGGACGCGTGCATACCGGAAGTCTTATAATCCAGATCCACAAATCCGGTCGGGATCCCGGTAACGGAGCCCTTCAGCTTGGAAGCCTTCTCAATATTGCTGACTGCATTCAACACAACCTGCTGGATCGGCACATAATCGCTGCCATTTGTTCTCTGCAAAATATTAAACAACTTTTTCTCGGATTCCTCAAGTATGGTTTCCGTACTGTCCTTTTCCAGATAACAGGCATTGGCAACTTCTTCCGTAGTCCGTATCAGCCGACGGAGAACTGCCTTTTCGCTTACGATATTGGCATAGTATTTCACATTGGCTGATGTAGGAACTGCTGCGATCAGATCACGGACATATTCCATACTGCTGATGTCCGGCGGAAGCTCTTTCTCCTTGAGACGATTCTGCAGAGTGATCAGATCTACCGGCTGTCCTTCATTACAGAGCTCCACCATGGCATCAAAAATGATACCATATTGTTTTTGATAAAAATCATCACTGGTCAGGATCTCGGAAGCCACCAGGATCGCATCACGATCCAGGATCATGGATCCGATCACTGACTGCTCTGCCTCAATACTGTGAGGCAGAATCCTCTTGATCAGTGCTTCTTCCATTGATTACGCCTCTTTTACCCAGACTTTGAGACTTCCGGTTACCTTCGGATGAAGTCGTACCGGAACATTGGTAACACCCAGGTTACGGATCGGATTCTCCAGCTGGAGCTTTTTCTTATCGATATCAAGATTCAGCTGTTTTTTGGCTGCCTCTGAGATTTCTTTTGAGGATACAGAACCGAATGTTCTTCCGCCTTCACCTACCTTCAGAGTAAGGATAACCTCCTTTGTGGAAAGCTCCTCTGCAAATGCCTTGGCAGCGTCCAGGTTTTCCTGTGCAACCTTTTCTTCATTTGCCTTACGGAGTTTCAGGTCATTGAGATTCTTGGATGTAGCTTCAACACCAAGCTTTTTTGGCAGGATCATGTTTCTTGCATATCCGTCACTTACATTTACGATCTGTCCCTTTTTACCCAGGGATTTAACATCTTCCAGAAGAATTACTTTCATTTCTATTTGTCCCCTTCCTGATATAACTGGTCTATAATTTCTTTCAGCATTCTTTCGGTCTCATCCATGGTGTCTTTCACCTGTGCACCGGCAATATTCAAATGTCCGCCGCCGCCCATCCGTTCCATCATGACCTGTACATTCACTTCATCAATGGCTCTGGCACTGATGTAAACCTCATTATTATAGCTGGTAAGAACAAAAGATGCCTTGACTCCTGCGATATTGAGCAGCTCATTGGCCGCCTGTGCTCCTACAACGGTAGGACTTTCCAGACCTTCACTCGGACATCTTGCAATGGCAAAATAATCTCTGTAGATCTCCGCAGTACGAACTGCCTCCGCTCTCGCCTTATAAGAATCAATATTATCCCGGAGCATCTTACGTACACGTGTCACATCTGCTCCGCATCTGCGCAGGAATGCTGCTGCCTCAAAGGTACGCACACCCGCTCTTGTTGTAAAGTTGTTGGTATCGATCATGATACCCGCATAAATACAGTCCGCCTCAATACTGCGAAGCTTCAGCCCATCTGCAAAATACTGCAGGATCTCTGCGATCATCTCGCAGCTTGAGGATGCATATGGCTCCACATAGGACAGAACTGCATTCTGGATCACCTCGCTGCCGCGGCGGTGATGATCCAATACCACAATGGTCTTTGTCATATAGAGAAGATCCTGGCATTCGGTATAGCTTGGCTTGTTGGTATCCACCACAATTACTACCGTATTGTTATCCACCAGTTCTTTGGCCTGATCACTGTCCACAAACATGGACGGCTCATAATCTGGATTCTCCATAAATCCACTCATCAGCGGCCGAATGGATGTGGTCGGATCATTGATCACAATATGCACCGGCTTACCAAGAGTCTTACCGGCACGGTAAATACCGATCCCAGCTCCCAGAGCATCCACATCTGTGATCTTGTGTCCCATAACCACCACTCGATCCTTGGTGCTCATAAATTCCTTCAGAGCCTGAGCCTTCACTCGTGCCTTCACTCGGGTTGATTTCTCCATCTGCTGTGCCTTGCCGCCAATGTAGGTAATATTATTTTCATTTTTGATCACTACCTGATCACCGCCACGGCCCAGTGCCATCTCAATGGCAATTCTGGCATATTCGTAATTCTGGATATACGTAGAAGCATTCAGACCGATTCCGATACTTAATGTCACAGCCATTTCATTTCCGATGTTAACGGTCTTAACCTCATCTAGGATATGAAAACGCTGTTCCTTCAGTGTTTCCAGTGAACTCTGGCGCATGATCAGAAGATATTTATCTTTCTCCAGTTTCTTCACAAGGCCGTCAAAGTTGGAAAAATACTTGGTGATCTTTCGGTCGATCAGTGCGATAAGCAGAGATCTTCTCACATCCTCCACGCTCTCCAGTGCTTCTTCATAATTATCCAGATAAGCCAGTGCTACAACAAGCTTGTTATCCTCATTTTTCTGGATGTATTCCTTAAGCTCTGTTTCATCATAAAGATACATGGCGATCAGACTGACATTCTGGGACATATTCTCCAGAATATCCGCATGGCTGACTACTTCGCCCATAGTCACCCGCTGCATGGAAACCCGATAGATCCGATCCCCGAAATGTATACTCATCTCAGAAATTTCCGGTTCATCGGCTACAGGAAGCTTGTCCGGAGTAATATCCGGGAAAACTGTGCTGATATTTTTTTTATAAAACTGATCTCTCCCCGTGATCTCTGAAAAAATACGGTTGGACCAGATCATGCGGCCTTCCATATCCATAATGGCATAAGGAAGCGCCAGTTCTTCCAGCATCCGCTTTTCTACCACATCATACTGATTGGCAAATGCGATCATATCATTGATGATCAGCGGTTTGTGATATCGAAAAAGCTGTACTGCGATAAAAATATAGATCACAGTACCTACAGACACCAGAATTCCGGCCTTTACACTTACAATAAACACCAGCAGGTCCAGCAGCACGACCAGGACCGAAAGGTACAGCGGCCAGCGCATGAAGTGTTTCATAGGCCCCTTGAATTTAACTTTGTTGTTCATTGCTTTTTCCTGTTCTTAATGTAATTTAACCCACAAGTTATTTAACATTATACCAGATTCCTTATTATAATTCCATAGCAATGATAAAATCTGTTTTGCTCATAAAAAAACAGGGCCGCTGCCTCCAGATGACTGCTCATCTGTTTCGCAACGACCCCGTATAAGATCAGAATTAGTCCTGAACGTATGGCATCAGGGACATATGACGTGCTCTCTTAACAGCAACTGTCAGTGCTCTCTGATGTTTCGCACAGTTACCTGTAATTCTTCTCGGGAGAATTTTACCTCTCTCGGAAACATACTTTCTTAACTTTGCTACATCCTTGTAATCGATCTCGTTATTCTCTTTACCGCAGAATACACAAACTTTTTTTCTTCTGCGTCCGCCTCTTCTCTTCATCGGAGAATCTGGTCTCTCGCCTCTATTGTAAGCCATGATTGTTTCCTCCTATCTTATTCGTCTCATCTGTCTTGATCAGATGTTCTAATTGAACGGCAGCTCCTCATCAATTCCATCTGGAATGTTCATGAAGCCGTCGGCGCTTGCTGCGCTCGGACTCGGCATAGACGTTGCAGGTGCTGCCTCTGTTCTCGGATGAGCTGCTGCATAGCTGTCGCTTGATGCTTTGCTCTCAGCAAATTCCTGATCCTCAACAACAACCTCTGTCGTATAAACCTTCTGTCCTTCACGGTTCGTATAGCTTCCTGTCTGGATACGTCCCGTAACTGCAATTTTCAGTCCCTGTCTGAAATACTTTTCTGCAAATTCTGCTGTACGTCCGAAAGAAACACAGCTGATAAAATCAGCACTTGCCTCTCCGTCACGACGGAATCTGCGATCAACTGCCAGTGTATATCTGGCGATTGCCAGGGCATTTTCTCCTGCGGAATATCTTACCTCAGGATCTCTTGTCAAGCGTCCCATTAATATTACTTTGTTCATCGTTCTACCTCTCTTATGATTTCACTTAACTGAACAGGTTCTTAATGGTGTTTTCAAAAATCCGCTGCAAAAATTATGCCTCTTTCTTGACAACCAGGTATCTTAATACATTGTCCATGATGCGGACATGTCTCTCGATCTCCGCCGGGCACTGAGAATCTGCTTCAAACTGAATAAAATAGTAGAAGCCTTCATGCATTTTCTGAATCTCGTAAGCTAATTTCTTCTTACCCCATTCTTCAACTTCTGTGATCACGCCGTTGTAACGTGTGATGTAGCCTTTTGCTTTCTCAACTACAGCGTCACGTGCTTCGTCCTCAAGCTTAGCGCTCACAACTAATGCTAACTCGTACTTGTTCATGCTTGTCTTAACCTCCTTATGGTCTTTTGGCCCTTTGCCTGTCAAAGAGCAAGGATATGAAATATATCACGATTGTTGATTCTAGCACATCTCTCCCGTGATGTAAAGCATAAATTTAATTTTTTTCAATTTTTTTCAAATCTCGTGTATTTTTCTCAACCAGCTTACGTGCCACCATGATCTGATGTCCGCAGCCCTTGCATTTCAGGCGGAAATCCGCTCCTACGCGAAGGATTTCCCATTCTTTACTGCCACAGGGATGAGCCTTCTTCAGTGTGACAATATCTCCAACTTCATAATTTAATCCCATTTGATACTCCTCATTTTTAATTTGCAGATCATCCCAGGTTCCCATATTTTCAGACTCTTATCTGAGAAAACACCTGCCCGATCGGTTCTTTAATAAGAAGATCCGCATATTTATCCCTCGGTGTCGGTGCCTTATTGATCACCACCAGATGATTTCCCCGGAAATAATCGATCAGGCCTGCTGCCGGATATACCGCCAGAGAAGTTCCCCCAATGATCAGCACCTCCGCCTCCGAGATCACTCTTACTGATTCCTGGATCGTATAGTCATCCAGCCCTTCCTCATAAAGGACCACATCCGGCTTGATCATGCCGCCGCAGCTACACCGCGGA
This sequence comes from Blautia sp. MCC270, assembly GCF_018785605.1. Classification (NCBI taxonomy): domain Bacteria; kingdom Bacillati; phylum Bacillota; class Clostridia; order Lachnospirales; family Lachnospiraceae; genus Blautia; species Blautia sp. MCC270. The sequence continues at coordinate 35,361 of NZ_WQQD01000008.1, read as the reverse complement.
ACACCTTTCGATTCCTTCATATATTTAAAATCATAGAATTTCCCGCATTTCATACAATGATTTCGGTAAACGCTTCCGTGGAGCTCCAGGACCTTTTTACTTCCTGCCATCTGGTGAAGATTATCGATATTCTGAGTGATCACAGCCTTCAGCTTTCCTGTTTGCTCCATCTCCGCCAGCTTAAGATGTGCCGCATTCGGTTTTGCAGTATCACAAAGCATCTTATCTCTGTAAAATTTAAAGAATTCCTCAGGTTTTCGCATAAAAAATGTATGGCTTAAGATCGTCTCCGGCGGGTAATCATATTTCTGGTTATACAGTCCGTCCTGGCTTCGAAAATCCGGGATCCCGCTTTCTGTTGAAACACCTGCGCCGCCGAAAAATACAATATTTCTGCTCTCATCAATGATCTTTTGTAATTTTTCTATCTCATTTCCCATATCATTTCCTCCCAAACTTATCCGCAAAAGCTCTACTGTGGGTTCACCGCATTCACTCTTTTTCCCTGTACCACAAAACGTGTTGCCTGATTGCCGGTACAGGTTGATAATGTAACGATCTTATCCTTCACATTGGCTTCACTTGCAGTGGCATCTGTTCTGATCTCCGAATTCTGGAACATTTTTTTCTCATATTCCAGAAACTCTTTGCCAGGTCCTTTAAATAAGGTATACGTATCGCTGTTTACAGAAGTCGTATACGCTGCAATGATCTCATACCGGTAATCTTTTTCCGGTGTGAGGATCCAGAAATATTTGCTGGTATTATAAAGCGTCTCATCCGCTCTGTACTTTTTCAGCATTCCAAACATGGAACCATTCTTCATGTTGTGTCCGTACACCAGGGTATTACAATCGCTGAAATCTCTTTTGTTCTCATAATCAATAAAGATCGTTCCCGCAAAATTATAATTTTTCTCATATGTCTGGTGCAGATAAAAATTATTATCCTCTCCCTGTACCACCGGATAACTGATCTCAGGCAATGCTTCCATATAGATCCAGCCGATCACATCCTCATTGATACTCCTGAGAGAATCAAAATCAATGCTCACAGGTGCTACAGGCTGTTCATCCGGCTGATCTATCTCTTCCACCTGGTCCGGATCACGTTCTGTCACTGCCATTTCGGAAATGCTGTTATATTCATCGGTTCCTTTTTTATATTCTGTATAAATATGATAAAGGTTAAAAGCTGCATAACAGAAAATACAGATTGCCACGATCAGAACGATCGTCAGAATATGATCTCCAACTGTTTTTTTCTTTTTCACCTTGTTTTTCCTGCTCATAATCACACTCCTTTAAATCTGTCAGGATCATCTGGTTTCTGTATTTATTATAAATATCCCTCCGTTTTCTTGCAACCGTTTTGTTTTTGTCCTGTTTTATACAGAAAGAAGCCGCCTCGGAATGGGCATCCGAAGCGGCTTGTAAGGTATATTCTATTTCAGAGCTGCTGTTATTTTCAGTCCAGTTCTTTGCCTGTGAGCATTTTGTATGCCTGGAGATATTTCTCGATGGTCTTGTCCACGATCTCCTGCGGAAGTGTCCAGTCATTGTCCGGATTGGCTTTCAGCCAGTCACGTGCAAACTGTTTGTCAAAAGATGGCTGGCCATGTCCTGGTTCATAGCCTTCTGCCGGCCAGAAACGGGAGCTGTCCGGTGTCAGCATCTCATCACCGATGACCATGTTGCCGTCCTCATCAAGACCAAACTCGAATTTTGTATCTGCAATGATGATTCCCTTGCTGAGTGCATACTCTGCACATTTTTTGTAAAGAGCGATGGTGTTGTCACGAAGTTTTTCTGCGTACTCGCGTCCTTTTCCAGGGAAGTATTTCTCAAGATGATCGATACTCTGCTCAAAAGAAATATTCTCATCGTGATCACCGATCTCAGCCTTGGTAGATGGTGTGTAGATCGGCTCAGGCAGCTTGTCGGATTCTTTCAGACCTTCCGGAAGCTTGATGCCGCATACAGTACCGTTCTCCTTGTAGCTTGCCCAGCCGCTTCCTGTGATGTATCCACGTACGATACACTCGATCGGCAGCATGTTCAGCTTACGGCACATCATGGATTTTCCTTCAAATTTCTCCTGCTGGAAAAACTCCGGCATATCCTTGGTATCTACAGAAATCATGTGGTTTGGAAGAATGTCCTCAGTCATGTCAAACCAGAATTTGGACATCTGGGTCAGTACAGCACCTTTCTTTGTAACTTCATTATTCAGAATTACGTCAAAGCAGCTGATACGGTCTGTTGCAACCATGATCAGACTGTCGCCATTGTCATAGATCTCACGTACTTTACCTTCTTTGATTGGTTTTAATTCCTGCATGTTCTCACACCTCATCATTCGGTTATTTGGTTTTTGTTTTCGACACCGTTACCGTATCACCACTCAAGCCCTCCTGTCAAGATGCCAGGCCCTTTTCAGTCATAAGTATTCGTTAAGGGATCATTCATATTTTTAATAGCGACTCACATTCCTCCTGAAGTTTTTTCTCCTGTTTCCGGTAAAGAAGCTTCTCACTGCAGGCAAAATAAGGGTCACATCCATACTCCCGGATAAAAGCAGCTGCATGACTGTTCCTGGTCAGTCCGGTGACAAAAAGCACCGTTTCCTGTCCGTCTCCGAAACATGCTTTCATAAAGGCAAATGCCCGTTCCAGCTCTCTGCTGATCTTTTTAGCACAGTCTTTTCTCTTCTCTACCATTTCCGTAAACAGCTGCCGGATCCGTTCAAAACCAGTCTCTGTATCTGTGATATGTTCCTTTCGGATAGTAAGGCTGAATTCCTCCAGAGTACGGATCACAAACTCTTCCGTGGTCTGCTGTTCCAGGTTAAGAAGCTCCGCCTCCAGACGGACAGCCAGACTTTTCTTCTTCACATCTGTAAATTCATCCAGCGCCGTCATGTCCTTTTTATCATGAAGAAAAGCTTTCAGATGCAGGAGTTCCTGATAAACAGCGCCTGTCTCTTTATCCAGCTTTTCATAATCCAGAAAACTTCCGTTGAGTCCGCTAAGCAGAAGGCCAGTTACCAGAAAACGTTCCTCAAACGAAGCACCTTCCGCCATTTTTACTTTTTTCTGCTGTTCTTCCTCCGCCATTTCTCCGGAAAGCAGGCGTTTCAGCCCATAGTCCTCTCCGTACTTCCGATACAGCTGATAACTGGCAAAAAAGCTCCTTGCGATCTCATCCCGACAAAGATACTCCCCGATCAGATTCTCCGTGATCTCAACGCCTAGTTCCTCATAAGCTTTCAGAATTTCGGACAGATCTTCCCATCCTCTTGCCGTCACAAAGAACTTCCCGTCCACTGTATTCTCCACGGAATAAAAATGATCTTTTTTCATGCCAAGATAAGCAAGGATCGATCCGTGGATCTCCTTTTTCCAGGCATACTCCATCCACACATCAAGATCTGCCTCGATATCCATCCTACGCACACGGTCCAGGGTTACGATATCAAATTCCCGGACCGACTTATTATATTCCGGAGGATTTCCCGCTGCAGCGATCAGCCATCCCTCCGGTACGCTGTAGCTTCCGAACGTCTTGTTCTGAAGAAATTGCAACATGGTCGGCGCAAGTGTCTCGGAAACGCAGTTGATCTCATCGATAAACAGGATCCCCTCTTTTTTTCCGGTACGTTCCATACAGTCATACACAGAGGCAATGATCTCACTTAAGGTATACTCTGTGATACTGACCTCTTTTCCGTTATAGCACCGGGTCACGATCCTGGGCAGTCCTACCGCACTCTGTCTTGTATGGTGGGTGATGGTATAGGCTACCAGCCCTACTCCGCATTCCTCTGCCACCTGCTCCATGACGGCGGTTTTTCCGATTCCAGGAGGGCCCATAAGCAGAATGGGACGCTGCCGGAGTCTGGGAAATGTATAACGTCCGGCTGCATCTTTCCGGTTGTAAGCCAGTAAGGTATGTTTAATCTCTTCTTTTGCCTCTTTTATATTCATATGTTATGACGCACTCCTTCCTGCTCTGCCACAAGCCGGATCGCCCAGGGCGGAACAAGCTCCATTTTTTCTGTTTTATGCAAAAATACAAAGGCCGTCTCGTAATCCGGCTTACTTCCCGGATAGATCCCGTCTCCGTCTGTAAAATAGATCAGGGCTTTAAGACGGCGGATTTCCTTCTTCTCCTGCTGCTCCTTCACATACCGGAACACCGGTCGGAAGTCTGTTCCTCCCCGCCCCTGTATGGTGATATCTTTGCTGTATTCTTTCCATTCTTCTTCCGAATGGATCACTTTTACATCCTGGATACAGCAGTCACACTGGATCAGATAGACTTTCATCTTATGGAAAAAATTCTCTTTTTCACTGAGAATGGAATAGGTTTCTTCCAGGAATCTCCGCACAGTCTCTCCATCACAGGAACCGGAAGTATCAATGGCGATCACCAACTCCTCAAGACGGTTCACTTCCTTATATTCCAGCGGCTCGATCAGCGGAAGATTTCCATAATGTTCCATTCCGTAATTATAAAAAATATAATCAAAACTCTCCGTATCCAGTTCCACTTCCTCCCGCAGTACGGAAAACTGGCGGAGAAATTTTTTGTAATCGTATCTTCCGGATCTTATGGGGCCTGCATCTTCCCTCTGGTCCCCTTTCTGGCTTCCCCGTCGTTTCCGGTGATCCTGGCGGTTTGCGGCAGTATAGGAAAGAAGTCTGTTCCATTTTTCTCTTGTCTTTTTCCCTTTTTCTCCTGTGCAATTATCCCAGAGTGTGTGATCATCAAAATGAAAAGTTTCTTCCAGCTCTTCCAGATGAAATGGAAAGGTCTGTTCTTTCAGTTTCCGACAGATCTTTTCTGCGGAATCCGCGCCGTTTCCAAGAATATGAAAGACTTTTTCCCGGATTTTTTTTGCATTTCCACCGGTTTCCAGAACCGGGATCTTTTCTCTGGAAATGATCTGTTCCACAGCAATATCACAGGCCAGGTTCCATAAACGTCTGTCCTCCTGATTTTCCAGGAAAAGGTGCAAATACAGGCAGTGCAGCAGCATATGTAAATACCCTCGTCGCACTGCCTCCGGCTTTTTCACATAAAGTTCCAGCAGATATTCCGGTGAAAAAAGGAAGAATTCTCCATCTGTTCCGATGGTTCTGGTTTCTTCCGAGCCTTTCCCGGAAATGCAGGCAAAAGCACCGTCCAGATATGGAAAATAGTAGTACAGTTCGTTCCTTACATTTTCCAGGATATGTGTCCCCAGTTCTTCCTGCTTCCGATTCACCGGATCTGCCCCCTTTCCTTCTGACCAAACCAGTTTTTATTCCTTTCCATCCCATGTTCCTGAATATCTCTTTATTGTCATTTACATTCTGTACGTCTGTACGTGCCAAAATACATCTGGTATTACATTTTTCACCAGGTTTGTTCACAGTTCAAATTTTTTCTCTTTAAATCCATACTTTTCTTTTTTTAAATGGAGAAGTCCCATCAATGCCGCAGGTCTCCTCCACTCTTCGGCCAGTTTCAGGAACACTTCCAGCTCCTGTTCCCCAAACCACTCATTCTCATAAAGCTTCCCGATCTTTTCCCAGTCATCTTCCAGGATCAGGCGTTCCACTGCCGGGCGGATCCGTTTCTTCAGGTACGCTCCGTAATCCGCACGCTCCGCTTCCTCCACACCTTCCTCCAGAAAATATCCCCGCAGTGCAACTGCCAGCCGCAGCGGTTCCTGTTTTGTACTTCCGAATTTCCGGTAAAGGTGGATAGCCTCCTCCCTGGCATCCTCGTTCTCTGCCCGCATTTCAAGGGCACTGGCAGCAACTTCCACATCTTTTTGAAAACGGCTTAATTCTGTCATAATGATCCCTCCTGTCCGATGTCTGTTTATAGTGTTTGAGGAAATATTTTTGTATGACATTATCATATCACGGACCGCTTTGTTTGAACATTATTTTTTGGTAAAAAAGAGGCCGTCACTGCCTTTTTCTGACAATGACGGCCCGGGAATATCTTCTCAGATTCCCTTCTTATAAAGAATAAATGAATAGATCATTGGAACAAACACTGCTGCCAGAATTATGATCAGGACAATTTCCGTTTTCAGAAGCAGCGAATTCATAAGAAAAAGCACTCCTGACAGGATCAGCACCCAGCCAGCCATACGGTTGGTACGGTTCCAGTTCTCCTCGCTGTTTAACGTCCAGGGAAGCTTCATTCCCACCGTGTAATTCTGTTTCACCTTGTGGATATAATTTCCGAGAATGATAAACATGATACCAACCATGATGTTCACGATCATTCCCATATCAATGTCCATTCCCAGAGCAAGGCCATAGATTGACATGCAGGTGATCACAGATACCACCGGAACCAGCCACAGGATCATGGTAAAAATGCGCTTGTTGATATTTTTTCTCTTTGGATCATTGGCTGTAAAAAAAACACAGAACAGATGAACCAGCAGAAGCAGAAACGGGATCCCAAAAACTGCCACAGGCTTGCTGCTCCAGCCGTTGGCCAGATTATGCTGGTCAAAATGTGTGGCGATCTTCTCCGGCAGACGGTTCCACAGAAGGATTCCTGCCAGTGACGGCGAGATCGTAAGGATACTTCCGGAGATCAGGGACATTTTATACTCTTTCAGAAATTCTTTCTTTTCTTCATCTTTCATCACTATTTCCTCCTTTCAGATCACTGAGCCACAAAAGCAGTTCCTCCACTACTGTGGTATTCAGTTCATAATACACGAAATTCTTCACCTTCGTCTCCCACACAAGATCTGCCTTCTTCAGAATTTTCAGATGATAGGATATGGTTGCACCTGTCATGTCAAAATGTCCTCCGATCTCTCCGGCTGACATTTTCCCGTTTTTCAGAAGCTGCAGGATCTCTCTCCGCACAGGGTCCGAAAGTGCCTTGAAGGTTTCCGCAAACGCCATCGTGTATGTCTTCCTCCTTTCGGATGGTATTTAGAAATATTTCTAAATAGAATATATCACTTCCGGATTCCCCGGTCAATAAGTATTTAGATTTTTTTCTAAATAGTTACATTTGTCATATATCAAAAAATGAGGATACCGATCATCGCCTCTGCGACCTTACGATATCCTCATTCACCATCGATCAACCATTATTTATTTTTTCCCCTCTTAAACCTACCTCATGCAAAAACCAAGACTGGATGTGATCTCCGGCGCAAGCTCCGGCACATGTGCACAAAAGTCCATCTCTATGCCAAGGCCAATGGATGCAACTCCAAGAATGGATTTGCCATTTACTGTTCTGCTTCCCCTTTTCAGATCCACTGCAAACGGAAAATGCTCCGTCACATCAAGAAAACGGTTCACTTCATCCATGCTCTCAAACTGTACTTTTTTTACTGTCATCGTTTTTTTCACCTCTTTTCTCTATCTATACTACTATTTTACTATGATATAATTATTTGTATAGAGTAATTTTTTTATAAAAAAGGTGATTTTTTTAGATGTTATCTTCTCCTATTTCTGTTACAATATAAAAAAACAACACCTAGGAGGTATCAAAATGTCAAAAAAGAACCTTATCGCAGGACAGTCCGGCGGACCGACCGCAGCGATCAACAGCAGTCTTTACGGTGTGGTATCTGAAGCACTTAAACATACAGAAGAGATCGACCACGTTTATGGCATGGTCAACGGTATTGAGGGATTTTTAAACGGAACAGTCCTTGATTTTCAGGAAGCACTTCCGGGCGAACAGCTTCGCGCTCTTACCTGGACACCTGGCGCCTATCTTGGCTCCTGCCGTTACAAACTTCCGGAATCTCTGGAAGATCCGGTTTATCCGAAGCTGTTCCGGAAATTCGAGGAGATGAACATCGGCTGGTTCTTTTATATCGGAGGAAATGATTCCATGGATACCGTCAGCAAGCTTTCCCGCTATGCCGAAAAGATCGACAGTGATATCCGTATCCTCGGCGAGCCGAAGACCATTGATAACGATCTTGTAAACACAGACCATACTCCAGGATTCGGAAGTGCTGCCCGTTACGTGGCTTCCACTGTCCGTGAGATCACCCTGGACGCCTGTGTTTATGAGAAAAAATCCGTCACCATCATCGAGATCATGGGACGTCACGCAGGCTGGCTCACCGGAGCAGCTGCCCTTGCCCGGAAATACACCGGAGACAACCCACTTCTCATTTATCTTCCGGAAACGGATTTCGATGTAGAAGAATTTCTCCAGAAAGTTCATGCTGCCTTCGAGAAAAACTGCAACGTCGTAGTCTGTGTATCTGAGGGAATCCATGATAAAGACGGCACTTTCATCTGCGAATACGACAGCGCTGCCGGAACCGACGCCTTCGGTCACAAGATGCTTGCTGGCTGCGGTAAATATCTTGAGAATCTTGTACGCAACCGTCTTGGTGTCAAAGCCCGCTCCGTAGAGCTCAATGTAAGCCAGCGCTGCTCTGCAGCTATGCTCGCCGGAACAGACCAGCAAGAAGGCATCCTCGCCGGTGAATTTGGTGTACAGGCTGCCCTGAACGGCGAAACCGGAAAGATGATCGCATTTAAACGTCAGAGTGATTCTCCGTACTCCATGAAATGTACACTGGAGGATGTCAACGTTATCTGCAACGAAGAAAAGACGGTCCCTGTGGAATGGATCACAGAAGACGGCTCCGATGTCACCGAAGACTTTATCCGCTATGCCCGCCCGCTGATCCAGGGAACTGTAAATGTTCCGGTTGGTGAGGATGGACTGCCGGCGTTCGTGTATCGAAAATAAGATTTGTGGTAATGCGGATAAAAATATCCACATTTGCTGCGTAACTCTGTCCTGAGTAACTGTTTATCCGTCATTCGATAAAAAATGCACCGGGAATTTCCTAATAGTTCCCGATGCATTTTCTTTATTTCTCTCTATATATTTTTCTTTTTTATTTCTTACTGCGATATGCTTCTGCTTCCCAGTGTGTGATAAAATATGTGATCTCATCGGTCATCTGCAGCGGGCCGCCAAAGCTCTCTGCATACACTGCAAGCTTGATCGCATCCTTTACCAGAAGCTGTGCCTTTGCTGCCTTTCCTTTGTCATCTTCCATGATAAATGCACCAACTCCCTGTACCAGGATCAGTCTTGGCTCTTTATCATTCTCTGCCATAAATGCATCCATCGCATTTTTCGCCTCATCAATATTTTCTACAAATAACGGATAAGGTCCGCAATATACAATATGATCCGGAGTAAACGGCTTCAGAAGAGGTGCCGCAGCAGTTTTATCTTTTACAAAATTATCCGCCTCCGCAGCCGGTACGACTTCCACCGCATGTCCAAGCAGACTGGAAAGCTTCTGTGCTGCCTGCTCTTTTTCAGGTGTAACTGCATCACTTACATCCGCAGTTCTCTTTACCTGCTTTTCCAGCTTTCCGATCACACCATCGAATAAAACGCCGATCTCCTCTACAGTATCAGCCGCAACAAAAATTCCGTGATTCTGAAGCAGAAGAACCTGCACGTCTTTTCCTGTTTCTTCTTTATAGGCATTCATTTTCTCGAAGCAGATACGGGCAAGTGTGTATCCCGGTTTGCAGATATCGATCCAGAGTACATCTTTTCCAAGAAGCTCTTCGCAAAGAGCCTTTGCGCCCTTTCCGCAGGTCAGTCCATTGATAAGTGTCGGATGAACATGCAGGACATACGTATAGGCAAACAGATTGTGGAGCAGTGCTTCCACGCTGGGACGTTTGGTTTTATCCTCATCGGTCACTGCCGCCATTACATCTGCAAGATATGCAGATTCACGCTTCACATCATCCGCCGGATATTCCGTTTTCATGATCTCATTCAGACGGGCTCTGTCCATTTTGACAAATTCCTCTGCCTTAATGGTAGCAAGCTGTGTACCGGATCCCTTTACATACAGTGTTGTATCGTCTTTTACAGAAGTATTACCGCCTCCTGCCAAAACATAGGCCGGATTGCTTCCGTAAGTGTTTGACATTTTTACCAAAGTTGAAAGCTCCATAAGTAAAATTCCTCCCTGTTGTGTCATTATATGATTTTTCCATATATTTATAGTACACGATACAAAGTGAATTATCTATATGAATATTTTTTCCAAAATTAGTACTTTCGTATCCTTTTTTTATTTTTCCAAATGTAATATCTATGCATCTTGTGCATCTACTCTTTCCAAAGGAAATGATCTGTTTCTGCTTTTCATATTTTTTCCAATTCTCATCATCTCACGTCAGCAGTTCAAAGGTATGATACAGATCCACCTTCCCATACCCCCACTCCGGGTTTGGGTACTGCATGTTTTCTTCTCTTCTTGCGCCTCTCTGCAGATAATATTTCACGCTGCTCCCGGTAAAAAACGGCTGGTTATCCCGTATGATCGCCCATTCAAACAGAAGTGCCGCGATGCCGGCGGTCTGTGCGGCGGATATACTGGTTCCGGAGCGGGTTCCAAAGTCGCCTCGTACCAGCGGCACTTTTACGTTAACGCCAGGAGCTGCCAGATGTGGAGTTATCATGCCATCTGGCGTATAGCCTCTGCCTGCTGCAATGTAGATGCTTCCGTCACGATGCTGGTAGGCAGTTGCCGTAATGCTGTTCCTGGCGTCTCCCGGCGCTGTCACCGTGGTATAGGGGGATGGTTCCAGAAAATAGGTATCCTGGGAGATCAGCCCTTCCACAGGAAGCCATATATGGAACTGTACGTTCTGTTGATTTCTTGCCTGAGTAAAAATTTTCCAGATACCGGACGCCGGATGGAAAAATCGGATATACACCAGGGAATATCCGGTCTGACGCTCGATCAAGATATAATTCACATACACCTTTGTTTCCACAAAAACAAATGACAGCTCCTGGGTTCTGGAACCTATGGAACTACTGACTTCCAGTATCTCACCGGTTGGTGACTGGATGGAAAGCTCATAGATTTCCGGCGGTTCTCCCCAGAATTCTATGGTAAAGCCCTGCTCTCTTTCCGCTACACGGAGTTCTGTCACGATCTGTTCCCTTCCCTGAGAAAAAATCCCCGTACTGTGGTTTCTTGTATTTCCTTCGTTTCCTGCTGCCACAGATACGGATACCTGAGAAAAATTTGCCACATAGTCCACATACTGGCTTAACGCATTGGTCCCCAGATGCGCGCCCTGGCTGCTTCCAATCCCCAGGCAGATAGAAAGTGGCATCTTCAGCTTTTTGGCCTGGGAAATCGCAAAAGCAATGGCCATCATCACATCATTTTCCTGAAAAGCTTCTGCCTCCGGAGGATAAAGATAAAAATTCCGGAGATATTGCTTTGCCGGCTTTACCTTGATGATGATCAGGGTTGCCTCCGGCGCTGCTCCGGTAAAATTTTCTCCGGGTACCATATTTCCGGCAGCAATACCCGCCAGTGCCGTGCCATGGCCGTTGGTATCTCTGGATGGCACGATGGCAAACGGCTCCTCGGAAGCCAGTGCCCGGTCGATATCCTTTTTCCGGAATAATTTGCCATATGGAACTTCTGTATCTGCTATATCATCCCTCGGCAAATTATCTGCATCTCCATTTTCAGCTTCCAACTCCCGTCCAGACTGATTTTGTTCTTCCTCTTCTATGGACTGATCCCATAAATAAGCGATTCTGGAGCCGCCTGCATTTCGAAACACTTCATTCTGATAATCAATCCCCGAATCGATCACCGCCACCGCAGTACCTTTTCCACGCAGCTTCAGATAAGGGTGATCGTGCAGCCTGTTGATCCCTGATTCCCCTGCTGCCTCCATATCCATGTAGGTATAACATTTCGGGATCGAATTATAGGAGGTTCCCGTGACCTCAATTTCTCCCATACTTTCCAGCGGAACATAAAGAACCCCGAAAATTTCATTGATCGCCCTAAAAGATGCCCCCGGAAAAAGTTCCATAGTATCCTGGACATTCTGCATATATTTCACGATAAAATCCCCGAAGCGCTGACTCTGTGCCGGATTTTCCGTCTGCGCTCCGGGGATCTTATCCTCTGTTTTCATATTTGGTTCAAAATCTTCTTTTCTGAGCATGACAGGCCTGCTTTCGCCTTTTTCATAGATGTATGCAGCGAAAACCTGTCCTTATACCATTATTGTCCAACTTTTTCCTGATACATGGGACTTCCCTGATCCGTTTAAACACTGCTCTTGCTATCTCTTTTTTTCCTGATCCGTATCAGCAGCACGATCCCCGCAATCCCTGTAAAAATACTGATAAACTGGGAAGTCGACAAAATTCCCACACTTCCACGGATAATATCCCCACGGAAAAACTCGATCACAAACCGTCCAATGCTATAAAAGATCAGATAACAGGCAGTGACCTGACCATCTTCTTTTTTGTTCCGTGCGATCAGCAACAACAAAAGAAAATGCAGAAAATCCAGTCCGCTGGAATACAACTGCGTCGGGATCAACGCCACGTGATTGGGCGCATATTCGGAATTCTGAAATATCACAGAAAAAACACTCTCTGTCTCTTTTCCATAACAGCAGCCCGCCAGGAAACATCCGATCCGTCCAAATCCCTGGGCCAGTGCCACAGATGGCAGGATCACATCCGCGTATTTAAAAAATACAAGCTTTCTGATCCTGCAATACAGAAGCCCCGTCAGTATCCCGCCGATGATACCGCCAAACACCACAAAACCGGAGCTTAAAGTTTCCATTATAAATCCCGGATCCTGAACAATTGATTTCCACTCTGTGATCCAGAAGAGAAGCTTTGCACAGAAAAATCCACCCACCAGGCACCACAGGATCATTGGAAAGATCTGTTCACTGTCAAGCTTCTGTTTTCCGGCTCTGTATTCTGCAGTCAGGCAGCCTGCCAAAATTCCAATGGCGATCATCAGACCATAACCGTATACCGTAAATGGCCCGATGGTAAGAAGTTCATTTTTCATCGGTTTCCTCCTGTTATCTCATTCTTATTTCCGTCATGATCTTCGCTCCCGTATGCGGACAGAAAACACTCCAGCAATGTAGCATTGGCCCGGTCATTCAAGGCGCTGTTTCCAGATTCTGCTACATCACATTCACCACAGATATCCACGCCCAGGATTCCCTCTGCACATATTTCTCTGACTCTCTTCAGACATTCCAGCATCGTATTCAGGCGCATATCCCCCTGGCTCCAGTTCGTGTCCGCATCATCCTTGCAGAGAACATCTTTATCCACAGAAATGTACAGCGGCAGCTTTCCCACATGCTTGCTTACAAACGCACACACCTGCGCCTCTTCCATTTCCAGAAGCTTCTCTCTGCTCAAGAATTCCACCTTTTCCTGAATCTCCGATTCCACTCTGGAAAAAGCTTCCTCATCCGGGCCGATCAGGATCACCCTTTTAAGCAATGGAAGTTCCATAACAGAATCGTAGATCCATCCTCCGCAGGAAAGCAGACCTCCGAATGCCGGCGGCTGCATATCCGTGTGATTGTCAAATACAAGAAGCGAGAAAGGCTCCGATATCTTTTCCAGCCAGATCCTTGTCATATAGTGATAGTTTCCAGAATCAATAAAATGGATTCCTCCGGAAGAATAAGGGGCAATACGGCTGCGAATGGCATTCATCGCATCCTCATCACAGTAGCAGTTGGTTCCGGGAATGTCCCTGGCCTCCACCCGGGATACTTCTTTTCCCCTCCAGAACTGCTGATCCTCATATATTCCGGAAAAATCCATCATCAGTATCTTTATATTTTTATCTGTATTTTTCATGTGCACATCTTACCACGGAATGGCAGATGATGCAAGAGAAGGGTCAGTCCTTCCACTCTTCCAATTCTTCATCGGAACCGTCCAGAAGATCCTTCAGGCTGCCGGTTTCCGCCTGGTCTTTGCCTACAGCCCAGAGCTTCATCTCCACATTCTCCGGTTCTTTTTCCCATCGGGAATTCTTCTGCTTTTGCTCTTCTTCCGGTTCTGTGGATTCTTCTGTCTCTTTTCTGTCCGCAGAATATCCGTCTGCATCCTGCGCCAGCATAGCCGCTGTAGTCTCTGCTGTAGTTTCTGTTGGATATTCTGTTTCCTTCCCACTCTGCTGCTCACTCGGCGCGTTTTCATCCTGGGTTCTTGTATCATTTGGCACATCCATATCTGCCGTTTCATTTACAGCATCTGAACTGTCTGCACCAGAATCTTCCTTCTCTGTCTCCGCTTTTTTTGCGATCTTTCGAAGCCCCAGCTTCATAATAATATAGAATACGATATCCGCAGCTCCGTCACACACCAGCACCCAGCCGGAAAAGATCAGCAGAGTCATGATCTTCGGAAATCTTCCAAACAGCATCACGATTCCAAGTGCAATGAAAACAAGACTTCCGATCAGAAGCACGCTCCATGCGCCGTTTCCTCCTTTTTTCAGAAGGAATGCTCCTTTAAACTTCCACAGACTGTCAACCAGTACAAAAGCGCTGAGCATCCATGGAAGCAGTTTGATCACGATAGACGGTGTCATAAAAAGAAACACCCCTAGCACAAAAACAACCACACCACTTAGAAGATCCATGATCGTAGCTTTCGCTTTTCCACGTATGTAAATATAGATATGATAAATGCCAGCTCCGATGAGGATCAGCCCGAATACTACTTTGCAGATCACGTCCACCGTCTGCGTGGGGATCAGGATCAGGCAAAGTCCCAGCAGTATATAAAATACTGAGGAGATGATCTCACCCTTTAGAATGTTATTGATTTTTTCACCCATGTTCCTTCATACCTCCTCTGTTATTCCAACAGTATAGCTCTTTTCCACTGGTCAGTCCACCCTGAACCGTCAAAAAAATTTCTTTTTTCCAGAAAAATATTCTTATAATTCAATACAGCCCGAAGGACTTTTCCGGCGTCATTTCGCCTTGTTCCTTCAGGCTGTATTTTACTTTTTATGTTTCTTCTTTTTTGTCATAAGACCACCGATCCGTCCGGTTTCTTTTGCAGAAAGGCTTTTCCACCCGTCTTTGATCACTTTATCCAGAACTCCCATCTCATCGGCAATCTCGTATTTCAGTTTTTCCGCCTGGGAAAGCTTTCCCTCAAGATATGCTTTTACTTCTTTCTCCCTGTTCATCTTCCACACTCCTCATCTTTTTTATGGAGTATGGACAATTTCCGGATAAATTATGCATTCTGAAAAATATGTCCGTCCTTTATGGGTACTGTCATTTTTAATCCGGGATAATGATCGCCGCAATGATATACGCCAGGATTCCGGCTCCGCCCATCAGCGTGATGATCACCCATACCAGCCGGACAAGAGTCGGATCGATATTAAAGTATTCCGCAATTCCGCCGCAGACACCACATAACATACGGTTTACTGATGATTTGTAAAGTTTTTTGTTGCTCATAATGCTTCCTCCTTTAATCTTCTTCAAATTCAACCTCAACGTTTCCCATTCCGCAATCCAGTTTTATATTTTTCGTGGCACCTTCATTTGTGATCTGTTTATTTCCGGAAGTAATGGATGTTCCCAGAGAATCATCCACCTCCAGATTTCCAAGACCACATTTCAACTCATAATTATACTCAGCAGCTTTTCCTGTAAGTGTAAGCTCCATATCTCCCATACCACAGTTTCCTTTTAAATTCTCCACCTGAAGTTCACTGATGTCAGCAGTTCCCACTCCGACTGTAAAATCTGCTTCCTTTATATCCAGGCTGCCGGAATTTTCAATGGTTCCGGCCCCCACATTTACTTCCATCTGCTCCGCTTTAAAATCACCATCCAGTTCGATGGTTCCGGCTCCCATCTGAAGTTTTATCTTCTGAAAGCTTAAGTTTTCCGGGCAAAAAATTTCTATGGAACGGTTTCTCACTTTTTGATTGCTTGCAATTCTCAGACTACCGTTGTCATTGCTGATCTGAATGCGATTGTGATCCTTCCCTGAAACTTTCACCTGAACTTTATCCTCATTCCATGTTTTCAAAACCAGTTCTTCGTATCTCAGATCACAGAAAAGGTCTGACACAGCCGAGGCCTCATATACTTTCGTATATGCGGAACTGTCTGCACTGTCTGCCAGAACGCCCTTCTCAGTTACCGCGCTTTCTGCAGCTGCCTGAAAATCGTCCTCCTGCTCATCCATATCTTCCTCGGAATCTTCCACTTCCCAGCTGTCTTCATGATCCAGAACACGAAGCACCTGCGTGATTCCATGATCCAGAACACTCACATCTCCCATAGTCGCTCCCATGGCAGCTCCGCCGGCAGTAAGTCCCAGGCCTGCTACACCGAATACTGCTGCAAGGATCAGAATTACCTTCAGAAAACGTTTCATACTTTTTCCGCCTTTCTTCCATTCAGGAGATTGCTGCAAAATCCCGTAAATTTCCGCAGGATCGCAGGCAATATCTTACCTGTAAACCACACCGTCAGTAACAGTAACAAAAGTCCAAATGCCATCATCAGGCATCCGATACCGATAGTCAGGATCCCGGCCGGCGGAAGAGACACCGTCATGGCAATCCCAACAACAATGCACGCAGCTGCACCGATCACAAGGATGATCGATCCCGCTCCTGCAAAAAATGTCAGCAGAAAAGGCAGCAATGCCAGTGTCACCAAAATCCCCAGTACTCCGCCAAATAATCCTTTTATCAGAGGAGCCGCAAAAACAAGAACGATCAGCGCAAGAATGATTCCTGCCTTATTCTGCTTTTTCTCTGCGTGATAGCCGCGCTGGGCACGTCTTTTCCTGCGGTCTTCGAAATTTTCTGTATTTCCCGTATCACGATGGGCCTCTCCCTGTCCATTTCCGTATACGGTTACTTCTGTATAATGGTCCGGCATTTCCCCGTTCTCTTTCACACGGGTATCCTGATATCCGTTCTCTGTGTATTCCCCGTAATCTTCACTGTTCTCCTGAAGATCTGCCTTAATGATCGCAGCAACCTTCCCCGGATTTCCCAGTTCCCGGATCACTTCTCCTTCATTCTCAGGACCTGCATCATCAAAATATCCTTCATAATATTCCAGTGCTTCCTGTCTCTCTGCCTCTGAAATATCGGAAAGCAGCCGTTCAAGCTGTTCCATAAACTGCTTTCTGTTCATAATCAAACTCCCTCCTCAAACATCCTGGTGATCTTGGATGAATAGATCTCCCATTCACTTCTGTAAAGATTCAGCTGCGCTGCGCCCTTATCTGTCAGCTTATAATATTTCCGGTTTCTGCCTGCATATTCCATATTGTAGGCTTCCAGACATTCATCCTTCTGAAGCCTGCGAAGGACCGGATACAGCGTAGATTCTGAAACCTCCAGAACACTTCGCACATCCTGGGTGATCTTGTACCCGTAGGTACCGTCCTTCTCTCTGGAAATAACAGCCAGAACGATCGCATCCAGGAGGGCTGCTCCTGTATTAAATACCATCTGCTCACCTCTCTATGACCTGTAAAACGGACATTCACATTCCGTCTTACTACATGCTGATGAACGCGATCACTTCACGATCCAACGCTCACATGATAAGTCATGTAATATTGTTCTGTGAATAATACTATATATCGTATAATATAGTTTTGTCAATAGTATTTAGAAAAATCCCTCTATACTTTATAATATTTTTCGGAAACCACTCTTTTCACACAATATCCGAAAGAGTCAAGTTTATATTATGGAGGAAATTATGACAGATTCAGATAAAATACAGACATTACCGCTTCCTTTTCTGGAGCGTATGAAAGAAATGCTGGGAGATGATTATGATGCTTTCCTGAAAAGCTACAAAAATCCCCGCACCTACGGTCTACGTGTAAACACCGCCAAGCTCTCCTGCCAGGATTTTCAGGCGCTTTCCCCTTTCCCTATCCGGCCGATCCCGTGGATCAATACCGGATACTTCTACGAGGAGGAAAGCCGCCCTGCACGATGTCCTTACTACCAGGCGGGTCTTTATTATCTCCAGGAACCAAGTGCCATGACACCAGCTTCCAGGCTTCCTATCGAACCTGGAGATTTTGTCCTGGATCTCTGCGCAGCTCCCGGAGGAAAAGCCACTGCCCTGGGTGCAGCCTTAAATGACACCGGATTTCTCCTTGCCAACGATATCAGTACTTCCAGAGCCAGAGCCCTTCTTAGGAATCTGGAGCTTTTTGGCATGAAAAATATGCTCGTCACCGACGAAAAACCCGCCAAACTTGCCCAGCGTTTTCCTGCTTTCTTCAATAAGATCCTTCTGGACGCTCCATGCTCCGGGGAAGGCATGTTCCGAAAAGAGGAAGCCCTTGCCCGCGACTGGACACCGGAAAAATCTGCTGAGCTTTCTGATATCCAGAAAGACCTGGTCTTAAAAGCCGCCGATATGCTCCGTCCGGGCGGAATGCTGCTTTATTCCACCTGCACTTTTTCCCCATGCGAAGACGAAGAAGTGGTAGCCTATCTTCTCAGACAACGCCCGGATATGGAACTTATGGAAATGCCAGGATATGAAGGCTTCTCCAGCGGCCGCCCGGAATATGCCGGCACAGCAGACACTTCCGATTCCGAAATCGCGTTAAGCTTAAATGCATTTAATCCGGAAGAACTTCAAAAATGCGTCCGAATCTTTCCACACAAAATGGATGGCGAAGGTCATTTTCTCGCCCTGTTCCGCAAAAAAGGTGACTCTCTTCCACCTGTTTTCCGCTTTTCCGCAAAAGGACCGGACAAAAATACCCGGAAATGGCTGGAGGAATTTTTCTCTGAGATCGGCCTGAAAACCATTGGCGGTCAGGAATTTGACTGGAACCGTGTGGAAGTCCGCAAAGATAAAGTATACTATCAGCTGCCCTTCCCTCTGGATCTCCGCGGAATCTCCTTTCTTCGAAACGGCCTCTACCTGGGTGATCTGAAGAAAAACCGTTTTGAGCCGTCTCAGCCTCTGGCGCTGGCGCTTCACAAAGGAGATGTGGAAGCAGTTATCTCCCTGCCGGTTTCCGACGAGCGGCTTACCTGTTATCTGAAAGGCGAAACTCTTATGATCGAGCCGGAAGAGGCCGCTCACAAAAAAGGCTGGCACCTTCTCTGTGTGGACGGTTATCCTCTCGGCTTCGGAAAGCTTGTAAACGGGATCCTGAAAAACAAATATCCTGCTGGCTGGAGAGTGTAATCTCTCCGCCGCAGGATATCTGCCCACATTAACATATCATTTCATTTTCAGATCAGAGACTGAACGCTTCTCCAAAAGTAAACGAATAAATATACCGTTCCTTCACCTTCCGGCCTGTCATCCGTTCCAGCGCCTGGGCGTAATCCTCCAGCTGTACATGATAACGGTCGATCAGCTTCTGTTCTTCTCCACGTCTCACAAAGTCCGTTTTATAATCCACCAGAACGATTTCTTCATCCTCTATAAAATACGCATCAATGATTCCCTGTACCAGAACATTTTCCTCACACTGCCACTGCGGATCAAGCTCCGAAGCTTTTCTTGCGATCACAAAAGGCTGCTCCCGGAACAGAAGTCTCTTCTCTGAAGCTGCTTTCATCCGCTGTCCGAGAGGTGCTTCCACAAAATTCCAGATATCCTTTACCCGGACCGACTCAGCCTCTTTTCTTTCCATCTTCCTGGCGTCAACCCATTCTCTCAGCTGTCTGCGGATCTCATCCCTGTTTGCTGTCTTCTGATAGTCCAGGCATTCCATTACACGATGATAAGCCGTTCCACGAAGTGCCCCTGTATACCCTTCCTCTTTCTTCTCCTCGATAAATCGGGGAACCAGCGGCTGGATCTCTTCTTCCGTCTCATAATCCACCGTTTCTTCCAGATCCTGCTCACTGTGGTAGCTTCGCTTTTTCAGTTCTGATACACTCACCTTCACAGGAAGATCTTCCAGATAGTGATAGGGATATACAAAGGAAAAACGTCTCTGGATCTCCTCCCGGATCTCACTGTCAAAAACTCTGCCCGGATTCCAGTTCTCCAGTGTTTCCTTCTTCATTTCCCGCTCTGCCTGTTCCATAACCTCGCTTTCTGTCAGTTCCCGTGCTGTGACCCGTGTAACTTTGAATTCTGCCGGATCTTTGTACAGAGGATTTGCGGTATTCATAAAGATGCCATATTCATGAAATAATGGTGCCATGCAGCGATGTCTTGCCAGTGCCGGAAGCACATAATCCCAGTAAGTCTTCCCGCCAAGCCTCCTGCCCAGAGAAAGCAATGGTTCCTCACTGTCCCTTAATGCGGACAATTCTCCCAATTCCGGATGCAGAGCTCCAATGGTTCCACTGAGGATCAGTTTTTCCTTTGCACGCGTAAGCGCTACATAAAGTACTCTCAGCTCTTCACCGAGACTTTCCATCAGAAGCGCTCTCCGTATGATCTGCTTACACAGGGATGGAGCAATGATCCTCTTCTCCGGCAGGATCGCATCCGCACCGATCCCCAGCTCCGGATGGATCAGGATACTTGTGTTCATATCCCGGAAATTAAAGCGTTTTCCCATTCCTGCTGCAAACACTACCGGAAACTCCAGTCCCTTGCTCTTATGGATCGTCATGATCTGTACTGCACTTTCCCCGGTTCCGGAAAGATTTACCTCCCCGTAATCCACCTGATACTGCTGAAGCTTCTGGATATATCTTACAAAATTAAAAAGGCCTCGATAGCTTGTCTTCTCATATTCCATTGCCTTTTCCACAAGCATGTTCAGGTTTGCATTCCTCTGTTCACCATTTGGCATTGCCTTTGCATGGTCTCCATATCCGGTACGTGCAAGTACCTCCAGGATCAGCTGATGGACCGGCGTATAAGCCGCCTTATCACGAAGTGTATTCATGGTGTCCATAAAACAGGACAGCTTCTCTCCGAGGATTTTTTTGTTTTCCTCAAAACTCCCATGCTTTCTGTAGTCCTCCACAAACCTGCACACACATTCATAGATCATTCCTTCCGGATATGCGATCCGAAGCTCAGCCAGCTCTTCTGTGGTACATCCAACGATCGGTGAACGCAGTACGCCGGTCATGGGAATATCCTGCAGCGGATTATCCAGGATCCGGAGATAATTCAGCAGTGTCACAACCTCTGTTGCAGAAAAATATCCGGTTCTGGAGGCCGTATATACCGGTATCCCTCTTGCACTCAAAACCTCCCCGAAGGTTTCAGCCCAGCCTGAAGCAGATCGGAGCAGGATCACGATATCTCCATATTGAAGAGGTCGATACTCTCCCGTTTCCTTATCCAGCACCCGTTCATGCCCTACCATAGATCGGATTCTTCCTGCAATGGCAAGGGCCTCCAGCTCTCTCTCATTCTCCGTTACTTCTTCATCCTCCTCTTCCAGCAGCGGACTGTATTTATCCACAAGAAGGATCTCTGTTTTTACAAATTCCGGATCCTGGCCTTCCGGAAAAGAAGCTCCGGGATACAGAGCTGCCGCCTCGTCGTAAGCAATTCCTCCCAAATCTTCCCCCATGATCTGCCGGAAAATAAAGTTGACACTTTCAAGGACTTCCGGTCTGCTTCGGAAATTTTTGTGCAGGTCGATCCGCTGTTCCGGACTGTCTTCCAGTGAATAGCTCTTATATTTTTCCATGAACAGTTCCGGACGGGCCAGACGAAAACGGTAGATGCTCTGCTTTACATCTCCTACCATAAAGATATTTTTGCGTTCATTGACCCAGCCGGAAACTGTCTGCATCAGGATCTCCTGAACCAGATTACTGTCCTGATACTCATCCAGCAGGACCTCATCATATTTTTCAGAAAGCTCTCTTGCCGCCTGGCTGGGCACATAGGTTTCTCCTTCCTTTTTCAGAAGGATGTCCAGGGCAAAATGTTCCATATCTGAAAAATCCAGAACATTTTTTTCACGCTTCTTTGCCTGGAAACGTTCTGCAAAATCCTTTGTCAGCTTTACCAGCATCTCCAGCGGTGGTGCAGATGCTTCTGTCAGTTCCGTCAGCTCAACCAGATTTCCGTAAAAATATCGGATCCCCAGTTCCTTCAGATTATCTTTTGCATCTTCGCGAAGAGCTTTTACCAGATTTTTCAGCTGCTCCGATACTCCCTCCATTTTTTTTGAGGAAAGTCTTGCAAACTTCAGATTCCGGAGATTCTGCGCTATCTCATCATAATCCCTTTTAACGGACAGTTGTTTTAACTGCCGGATCAGTATCATATCTTTTTCCAGAGCCTCCAGATAAAGCTCCGGTCCATCCTGGAGCTGACAGGTCTTCATTGCGGTTTCTGTAAGCTCTTCCGCTTCTTTCAGTGCACAATCTGCAGCCTCCCACAGATATCGGAACCATCGCGTTCCCTCAAGACCTTTTTCCGGATCCAGATGATAATTCTCCACACAGCTGTCCAGCCATTTTTCGGGCCATGGATTACTCATCGCAGCATTATAAAGCTCCAGCACATGTTCCTTCAGTCCTTCATCCGTTTTTCCTGGCGCATAGCATTCCACAAATGCAGTAAAATCTGCCTCTCTTTCTGCATAATGATCTTCAAAAAGCTCCTTCAGCACATCTTCCTGCAAAAGCTTCAGTTCACCCTCATCTGCAGTCCGGTAACCCGGATCCAGTCCGATCAGATGAAAATAATTTCGGATCACATAGGCGCAAAAGCCGTCAATGGTAGTGATCTGTGCCGTATGGATCAACGTCATCTGTCTCTGCAGATGCTCATTATCCGGATCTTCAGCCAGTGCCTGATCCAGTCCACGTTCGATACGTTCCCGCATCTCTCCCGCTGCCGCCCTTGTAAATGTCATGATCAGAAGACGGTCAATGTCCACCGGTTTCAAAGGATCCATGATCTTACTTAAGATCCGCTGCACCAGCACTGCAGTTTTACCGGAACCGGCTGCTGCGCTGACCAGAATATTCCGTTCCCGGAGCGTGATGACCTTTTTCTGCTCCTCAGTCCATTTCACTGCCATTCTCTTCCTCTCCCTTCATGATCTTTTTCCACAGTGCATCTTCTTCTATGGACGACAGCCTGTGAAACTCATATCCCGGTATCTTCCTGTCGAAGCCGCACACAGTAAGATACGGACAATATGTGCAGGCATTCTTTTTTCCAAGTTCATAGGGTTCCACTGCCGCATTTCCATCCAGGATCGATTCCCGGATGTCACAGATCTTTCTCCGCACATACGCTCCCAGAGCATCAAACTGCTTCCTGGAGGCAACAGAAGATCTTTTGCTGAAGCTTCCGTCCCGGTTCAGGGATACCGGTATGGAGGCCATAGTGCTGTCAATTTTGGTACTCATATTATCATCTGCCTGTACAAGCCCGTTCATTTTCATTTTCTTCAGCATCTGCTCATTGATGCTTTCCATATCCGCATGGATCTTCTCCTGTATCATAGGATCCTTCACATTATAATAAAACACACCGGCCGGAACGATCTCGCGATCCGGATACTTCCGTTTTTCCACCTGTAATGCTCCATCCAGATAGACCATCAGCTGAAGCTGAAGGCCATGATACAACGCCAGCAGATCAAACGAAGTATTTCCGGTTTTATAATCGATCACCTTCACATAGACCCGGTTGTTCTCCGGCTCTTCCATGATATCCACACGGTCGATCCTTCCGCCCTGAAACCTCACCTCAAATCCTTCCGGCCGGAATGCTCCATGCTTCAGCTGTTCCTGCAAAGCCCACACGGTACGCCGCAAAATACGTCTGGTCCGTTCGATCATATATTCATTTCTCGCACTGCTTTTAAGGATCGTATTTCCGTAATCTGCGGAAACCTGATCCAGACAGCTGTCTATGATACGGTTTCGCTCTTCCTCCGTAAGCTCTGCCCAGTCCAGTCCCTCTTTTCGGACTTCCGCCGCAAATTTTTCCAGTGCCATATGCATGACATTTCCCATATCCATAGCCCGGAACTCATACTCTGCACGTTCTGTAACCTTCAGGCCATACTGCAGAAAATGTGCAAATGCACAGGCCGCAAAACGCTCCAGCCGGGTAGCACTGTACGGGGAAATTTCTCCATAGAGGATCTTTGCCACTGTTTTTCCGATCTTGTCTGACGGTCGTTCTGAAAAAGATGCCTCTGTAAGTTTTTTTACAAGGATCCGGTATTCCGGGCTCTGAAGATACCAGCTGTACAGTTCCTGGAAGACCGCAT
Organism: Blautia sp. MCC270; assembly: GCF_018785605.1. NCBI lineage: Bacteria > Bacillati > Bacillota > Clostridia > Lachnospirales > Lachnospiraceae > Blautia > Blautia sp. MCC270. Next base: position 11,293 of record NZ_WQQD01000008.1, on the reverse strand, counting down.
TATCCTGGTAAGCTTCTCCTGCAAGCCCTCTCAGGAAATAATCCAGGCTGATTCCCGGAAGCTCCAGTAATTCCATAGGTTCCTGCATATCTCCGCACTGCCGGATCTCCATTTCCGGAAACATCTCCCGGATATTACTGACAAGAAAGGCCGGACTCAGGGCTTTTCCCTGGCTGTCGGACTGACAGAAGGACAGACAGAGCAGTTCTCTTGGCTTGGTCATGTTCAGATACAGATAAAATCGCTGCATGTTCATCAGTTCCTTTGGCCCCGGTGCAAGCTGGATCCCCTGATCTTTAAAAAATTCTCTGTCAATCTCCGTAAGCATTCCTCCACCGGATGTATTCTTCGGAATATTTCCTTCATTTACTCCCACAAAAAACAGTGCACGGATATCCTTCAGCCTGGTTCTCTCCATATCTCCCACAAGTACCTGGTCCATACTTGGCGGGATCAGAGCCACCTTGGCCTGGTTCAGTCCTGTTTCCAGAAGCTGACGGAAATCCTGGCGGTTCACGGTTTCCTCTCCAAGGATCTCCACCATATTATCCAGAAGTTCCATAACAATTCCGTAGATCTGGGCATATTCCTTTTCCATGGCCTTGTCGCCCTGTTCCTTGAATTTCAGTTCCTGATGCTTCAGTTTCTGCTGCACCTGGCTCCGCACTGCAAACTCGTAGAGAAAAGTACAGTATTCCCGCACCGTCTTTTTCCCACCTTTAAAGCTTAGCGCAAGCTCTCTGGTCTCATCTGCGAACCGCTGCCGGATCTCATTAAGCCTCTGAATGCTTTCCGGCGGCATTCCCCGGTAAATACGCACCCACACTTCATCCCATTTCTTAAATCCACGGATACCAAGAGCCAGCACATAATTCTCCAGAAGGTCTGCTTCCTCCCTGGTCACACAGGACATTCCGCACCGGAGATACCGGAATACACTCTCATAGGAAAAATCCTGCACTGCCATCTCAAGTGCTGCCCGGAAATATTCTACAAACGGATTCATCAGGACCGTATGCTTCTCATCAATGAAATACGGGATCCCTGCTGCTGTAAATACCTGCTTTGCAAGATTTCCATACTCCTCCAGGTTACCTGTGATCACGGCGATCTCACCGTAACGGCAGCCCTTTTCCCTTACAAGTCTGGCGATCCGGCGGGCAGCTTCTTCCATTTCCTTCTGCGGGTTCACTGCCGAAAACATGCAGATCTCATCCTGCGCTTTTTTATATATATTTTTTCGGTAACGGAAGATATTTTTTTCAAGGAAATGAAGGGCAGGTGCCTGGGAAAAGCGGGATTTTCCCACATCCTTCAAAAGAACCGGTGTCTCGATCTCCCTGGTCAGCTCCGAAAGCCCGTGGATCATCTGACGGCTCATATAAAAAAGCTGATAAGGTTTTCCTCTCATGCTCAGATTCTCATCCGCATCCATGGTCACCGTTACCATCACCTTCTCACAGACAGCAAGAAGTTCTCCCACAACACGCATCTGAATAGGCGTAAAACCGGTGTAACCATCCAGAAGGAGTACACTGTTTTTCATTTTTTCAGAAAACGGAAGAGCTTTTTCCAGCGCATCCATTACTTCTTCTCCTGTCATATAATGATCCTTCAGATATCCGGTAAATGCCTGGTAAAGAACAGCTACGTCTTTCAGTTTCATCTGAAGTAACGCTCTGTCACCGGAATCCTCGATCATCTCCTGGATCTCACTGTTCCGGATATCGTACTGCATAAACTCCGACAGGATAGACTTCACTTCATCCAGGTATCCCGCTTTACGCATCTGACCTCCCAGATAGGAAAGCTCCTTTCCATGCTGCTGTACCATCTTCTGCAGCACCATACTCTTACCGGTTTCTTCCAGAAGGATGCGGCTGTCTCCTCCAACTTCCTCCAGAACACGGTACGCAAGACGCTCAAAGCTCAGGATATCAATATTCAGGATTCCCCTGCCCGGACTCATCTCCACCAGTGTCTTCTGGGTCTGCATGGTAAACTGCTCCGGCACGATCACATAAAAAAGCTTCTCAGGATGCAGCCCCGCCTGTTCTATGATATTCTGATAAGCATAACAGGATTTTCCGCTTCCGGAACTTCCTATGATAAACTGTAATGACATCTTCATCCTCCCGATCACTTGCAGATTTTCAGTCATTCCGGCGCCATCCTGCGCCTGAAGTATTCCTATCATACCACAAATTCTACTCCTATAGAACGGTCGTTCTCTATATTCTGAAATATCTGCCTGCTCTTTTCCTTATTTTTCCAGGCACAGTATCGGATAACCTGGGCACAGCTGTGGCATAAATCCTCCCTCCCGATAATAAACTATATAAAAAGCTTTGGGAGGCGTGCGCCATGAGTTCCAAAACCAGGATCATCGTCCTACATATGAAAGAGATCATTTACACAGCTGTCTTTCTGGCTCTGGCTGTCGTTCTGGCTGTCGTTCTTTTCTTCATGTTCGGTCCCGGAAAAAATGCCAGTCATACAGCCAGCGAAAAATCCCGCTACAAGCCGGGCGTCTATACCTCTTCCATCACCCTGAACGAGAATACCTTCGATGTGGAAGTTACTGTAAATGCTGACAGGATCAAGGCCATCCGTCTGGTGAATTTAAATGAAACCACAAAAGCTTCCTATCCTCTTATGGAACCGGTTCTGGATTCTTTGGCAAGTCAGATCTATTCCAGTCAGTCCCTGGAAGACATTCAGTACGCAGGAGACCGGAAATATACCTCCCAGGTACTCCTTTCAGCTATCACGGATGCAGTAAAAAAAGCGGAGAACACTTAAGCTCTCCGCTTTGCGATCTACGTTCAGATTTCAATCTTCTCCAGCACATCCTGCCAGATCCTTGCACTTGCATCACTTGGCATTCTGAGATCTCCTCTTGGAGAAAGTGCCACGCTACCTACCTTCGGGCCATCCGGCAGACAGGAACGCTTGAACTGCTGGGCAAAAAATCTCCGATAGAAGGTTTTCAGCCATTTCAGGATCGTCTCTTTATCATAAATCCCCTCAAAGGTCAGGCAGGCAAGCCTGTAGATCTTATCCGGTGTAAATCCTGCACGCAGCATGTAATACAGATAAAAATCATGAAGCTCATAAGGTCCTACCAGATCCTCCGTCTTCTGGGCGATCTTGCCATCCTTAGGAGGAAGAAGCTCCGGGCTTACCGGAGTATCCAGGATATCCAGAAGAACCTCCTTCAGTTCCTCATCTCCGCAGGTATCCGCATAATAACGTACCAGATGACGTACCAGTGTCTTCGGGACAGAAGCATTTACACCATACATGGACATGTGATCGCCATTATAGGTTGCCCAGCCAAGAGCCAGCTCGGAAAGGTCTCCGGTTCCCACAAGAACGCCGCCTTCCTTGTTTGCCGTATCCATCAGGATCTGAGTACGCTCACGTGCCTGACTGTTCTCATACGTCACATCGTGGATCTCCGGATCATGTCCGATATCCCGGAAATGGATATTTACCGCCTCTTTAATATTTACCTCGGTAAGCCTTGCACCAAGGCAACGGCTTAACTTGCAGGCATTCTGATAGGTTCTGTCTGTGGTTCCAAAGCATGGCATAGTCACACAGTGGATCTGTTCTCTCGGCATTTCCATCCGGTCAAAGGCACGTGCCATTACAAGAAGCGCCAGGGTAGAATCCAGTCCTCCGGAAAGTCCTACTACCGCACTCCTGCTGTGGATATGCTCCATACGTTTCTTAAGTCCCATAGCCTGGATGTTCAGGATCTCCTCGCAGCGCTCATCACGCTCTTCCTTCACAGACGGAACGAAGGGATACTGTGGATATTTTCTGGTAAGTCTTGTTTCCTCCTCTGCTACGGAAAAATCAACTCTTGTATGACTGCAGGTAGAAACTGCCGGATACGTGGACATTCTTCTTCTCTCATCAGCCAGTCTCTGCACATCGATCTCACTGTAAATGATGCCGTTCTCAAAGCGTCTGCTTTCCGCAAGCATGGAACCGTTCTCTGCGATCATATTCTGTCCGCCAAACACGAGATCCTGGGTAGACTCCCCTTCCCCTGCACTGGCATAAATATATCCGCAGATCAGTCGTGCTGACTGCCCGCTTACCAGTGTTCTCCGGTAGGAATCCTTCCCTACCATCTCATCACTGGCAGAAAGATTGACGATGATATGGGCACCGTTGATAGCATGACGGATACTTGGCGGTGCAGGAACCCAAAGGTCCTCACAAAGCTCTGCTGCAACGGTGAATTCCGGAAATTCCTTACATTCAAAGATCAGCTCTGTTCCAAAAGGAATTTCATCCCAGAACTCATCCTCCTCATTTTTCTCGCACTTCAGGAAGTCCACAAATTCCACATCTTCTTCCTCTGCACCTGCAAACTGTCTCTGCTCATAAAACTCATTATAATTCGGAATATGAGTCTTGGGAACAAATCCCACGATACGGCCATGATTCAGAGCTGCTGCCACATTATAGAGCTTGCCTCTGTGACGCAGCGGGAGTCCCACAAAGATCAGGGCGTCCGTCTCCCTTGTCTCCTCTGCAATATGCAGAAGCTCATCCCACGCACTATCCAGAAGACATCTCTGGAGAAAAAGATCGTGACAGGTATATCCTGTGACACAAAATTCCGGAAATACCATCAGCTTGACATGTTCCTTTTCCATTTCATGAATGGCCTTCAGGATTTCCTCTCCGTTTGCCTTGCAGTCTGCAACGGTAACTCTCGGCGTTGCCGCTGCCACCTTGATAAAACCATGCTTCATTTTTTCTTCCTCCCGAGTTTTATCGCTTGCACTCTCTTATGATCCTCTTAAGATCTTCCACGGTAAAATTATAATTCTTATTGCAGAAATGGCAGTTCATCTCAATGTCCTTGCCTTCCTGGATCATCTCGTTAAGTTCTTTTCTTCCGATGCTGATCAGCGCTTTTTCCACACGCTCTCTGCAGCAGTTGCAATGGAACTGTGTGGGCAGTGTATCATTGATCTCTATGTCAAAGCCTTCCAGTACTTTTTCAAGAAGACTTTCCGGTGTGTGTCCCTGCTCCAGAAGATTGGTAACAGAATCGATCTTTGATACGTTTTCCTCAAGCTTTGCGATCACCTCTTCCTCTGCAAAAGGCATCAGCTGTACAATAAAGCCTCCCGCCTGACGGACTGTATTATCCTTATTCATCAGCACACCCAGTCCTACCGCAGACGGAACCTGCTCGCTGGTTGCAAAATAATAGGTGAGATCTTCTGCGATCTCGCTGGTCTGAAGAGCAACCTGTCCCACATATGGCTCTTTCAGTCCCATATCCTTGATCACATCCATAAAGCCTACGCCGACAGCTCCCGCAACATCCAGCTTGCCTTTGCTGTTTGCCGGGATACATACATCCGGATTCCCAACATAGCCCTTTACATTTCCGTGAGAATCTGCAGTTACTGTGATTCCCTGCAGTGGTCCGCCTGCATGGATCCGAAGTGTAAGGAGATCCTTTTCCCCTTTCATCATAGCTCCCATCATGGCACCGCCGGTAAGGAGACGTCCCAGTGCCGCTGTTGCCACCGGACTGGTGTTATGATTCTTTCTCGCTGTCTCCACCATATCGGTTGTAACAGCCGCAAATGCACGAATCTGGCTGTTTGCTGCTGTTGCTCTTACAATATAATCACTCATATAAAAAATTTCCTCCTTTATTTCTCGTCTGACGGAATTTCCTTTCCATGTTCTCTGGCCACAAAAGTCAATCTTCCGCTGTCCGGCTTCGGTGCATCCTTGGTGTATGCGTCATAAACCGCCAGCGGGATCAGGCCTGCCTTTTCAAGAAGTTCCCTTACTTTCTCCGGATCATAGGCCTTCTGGTAATGAATTTCCTCGTCTCTCTCATAAAGACCATCTTCTCTCGGAAGAAACAGAGTCAGATCATACACATTGATCCCGGTCTCCTCATCAAATTCATTTTCCCAGATAAAGCTTCCCTCTTCCCGATTCTCTGCAATAGTCGTATTTCCAAGCATTTCCCGGTATTTATACGGGGTGTTCATATCAAATATGAAAATTCCATCCGGATCAAGATAATTGTTCACCAGTTTAAATACAGTAAGCAGATCATCCTCCTCTGTGATGTAATTCATACAGTCACAGACGCTGACGACAGCACGTACTGTTCCATAAAGTTCAAACTCCCGCATATCCTGTTCCAGATAAAGGATCTCATGACCGGATTCTGCACGTTTTTCCATGGCTTCGCCAAGCATTTCCTCAGAGTTATCCACACCGATCATATCATAACCGGACTCAGCCAGAAGCTCTGTCATCACTCCGGTCCCACAGCCAAGTTCCAGCACGATCCCGTATTCAATTCCGTATTCTTTAAGACTTCCTATAAGATATTCCGCCCATTTTTCATATTCCACATTGTCCATGAAAATGTCATAAACTCTGGCGAAATCACTGTATGCTTCCATAAAAACCTCCAAATATTTTCCGGGCGTTCCATCGCCCGCAGCGTTCACATTATACCATGTCTTCCTGTATAAGTATACGCCTCTGACATAATATGACACAAAAAATCCGGGACCGCAGCCACAAAAGCTGTGATCCCGGAATTCTTATCTAACCGAATTTCCTGCTACTCCAGGCTTTACTGTACAGGCATATAGTATACGTCTGCAGCCTCACCGTGCCAGTAGAAGCTTGTTCCATCCTCTTCATATACATCACAGTCATACTGAGAAGAGAAGGTGAAACGGTTTCCTTCGTTATCCATCCATGCACCGTTTCCGTCCGGAACGATAACACGTGGTTTACCATCGGAATTTCTGTAAATAGTTCTTGTCTCATCTGTGTTGCCAAGCTGCTCATCTGTAAATCCGCCATTTACGATAGCACCGGAGGAGCTGCTGTCAGTGGATGCAGTTCCATTGGAAGAACCATCAGATGTACTGCTTCCGTCTGTAGATGTTCCGTCAGATGCTGCACTTCCGTCTGTAGATGTGCTTCCGTCGGCAGCTGTAGTTCCATCTGCTGCTCCGTCAGAAGAAGCTGCTGCATTACCATCTGCAGATGCACTTCCGTCAGAGGAAGCTGCTGCATTACCTTTACCGGCAGTCTTGGCTGCGGAACCATTTGCCGCACTCTTCAGAGTGGAATCACCAAGGATCGCAAAGCTGTCGACAGACTCCTGAACCTTTTTCAGAGCATCCTCTTTTTTAACAGATGCCACAAGGCTGTAATACTCACTGTCATTTACAAAGTATTTATTGATAGCATATACATAACCGTCACTCTTGGTCGTATCCTTATATTTCACAGTATAGGAATAAATGTTGATTCCGTCTTTCTGATCTGCCTTGTAATCCTGGATCTCAAAATCGGTTCCATTTACCATGTTCTCTGCCTGTGTCATGGAAACTGCCATATCCTGGGAGTTCGGGATCACTGCAGATTCCAGATCTGCACCGGAGCCGTGAAGGATCAGGATCCTGCCCTGGTCCGGAGACTCGAAGCTTACCATATCTGTCTCATCGGACTTGTTGGCCCAGGTTGCATCTGGAAGCTTGATCGCTACGGATTTATCCTTGGATGTATAGGTTGTATTCTGTGCGTCTGCTGCAACAGTCGGTGTAACCTTCGCTTTTTTCGCCGGTGTCGGAGTAGGAGTAGACTCCACAACCACGCTGTCCTCTTTTCCTCCTCCGAAACTACATGCCGTCATGACACCAGAAAGAGCAACAGTCATAGCTAAAAGTGCAATAAATTTTTTATTCTTCATAGTATCCTCCTCATAATCATCATCAGTCACAAAATGTGTCCGGAATATTCACTCCTGAACACACTCTTTGCTATAGTTTACGATTTTATTACAGCTTTGTCAATTGATTTCTCCCTGTACTTTATGAATATCCTGTAAGCAGATATCCTGCTCCGTACAGGATTTTTCTAACATTATAATTTTCCCAGATATACCTATCTTATTCTCTTCTTATGCTGATCCTGTATTTCCCGTTTTACGCCTTCATTACGAAAGTTCTGATTTATTCCCCACCAAGTAAGCCTCCTGTTTTAATGACAAATATCTCCTTGAATCTGTCCCCTCTTTTTTTTCTATAATTGTGTCTTTATTCATGTACACTCATGTTGTAAAGTATACCCAACCAAAAATATATGAAAAGAGGACATCCATACATCGATGTTTTCGGGAAAGGATCTATCACTATGGAAAAAGCAGTTCAGACATCTCATAGAACTGACCAGGAGCTTTCATCTGTTCAGTTTCTCACCATTACAGCCGCATTTGTTGCACTGACTTATATCTTCACCGCATTTATTAATGTTAAGCTTCCGATCGCTGCCAACGGCGGACTGATCCACCTTGGAAATGTACCGTTATTCATCGGTGCCATTTTATTCGGAAAGAAAACCGGAGCCATTGCCGGTGGGATCGGAATGGGGCTCTTTGACCTTCTCTCCGGCTGGACCCTGTGGGCACCATTTACTCTTATTATTGTAGGGATCATGGGCTTCACAGTAGGTAAGCTCACAGAGGATCCCCTGCACCAGAACATGAAATGGTATGTGATCGCCATTGCCGCAGCCTGCGTGATCAAGGTTGTGGGATACTACATTGCAGAGGTTATCATCTATGGAAATCCACTGGCACCGGTATCTTCCATCCCGGGAAACCTGGTCCAGATCGGTGTTGCAGCTGTCATCGTTCTCGTAGTGATCACGCCATTAAACCTTGCAGCAAGAAAAACCGGATTAAAAAAACAGCTGTAACAGCTGCCGTAATTTGCGGAAATAATATAAAGATCAAGAGGTGAGCTTATGTATAAGATCATGACACCGGGACCTACACAGGTCGCAGAGAATGTCCGTCTGGCAAGAAGCATGGAATGCACAAATCCGGATCTGGACGAAGATTTTGTCGAATTTTATAAAGAAACCTGCGAGAAGATCAGCTCTCTTCTCCATACCTCCAACGAAACTCTCATCTTAAGCGGTGAGGGTATCCTTGGACTGGAGGCTGCCATTGCTTCCATGACTGAGCCCGGAGATAAAGTTCTTGTTCTGGACAATGGTATCTACGGAAAAGGCTTTGCCGATTTTGTTTCCATGTACGGAGGCAGACCGGAGCTTTATACCAGAGATTATCAGAACACTTTCGATGTAAAGGAACTGGAAGCCTTCCTTGCGGATAACCATGACTACAAATATGCAACCGTAGTACACGGCGATACTCCAAGTGGCATGCTTAACGATGTATCTGCCATCTGCCCGCTTCTTAAAAAATACGGGATCCTTACCGTTGTAGATTCTGTCTCCGCTTCCTTCGGCGAGCCCCTGAACATTGATGCATGCCAGATCGATATCATGTGCGGCGGATCACAGAAGGTGGTATCTGCACCTCCGGGACTTACCTTTGTTGTAGTCAGCAGCGATGCAAAGAAGGCAATGACTGAAAGAAAGACACCCATTGCTTCTTTCTACGCAAATCTCACAACCTTTGCACATTATTATGAAGAAAAATGGTTTCCATATACCATGCCGATCAGCGATATCTATGGCCTGCGGGCTGCTATTGACAACATTGCCGATGATCCTGGGATCCTTACACGCCATGCCAGAATCGCCGCAGCCTCCCGAAAGGCCATTACAGGAGCAGGCCTGAACCTTTACCTGCACAGCGGATATTCCAGTACAGTTACTGTTTTTGAAGTACCGGAGGGCACAACAGCCGAAGCGATCCTTGAGGGAGTAAAAAAAGGCTACAACATTATGCTGGCAGGTTCCTTCGATGTCCTGGCTGGCAAAGTGATCCGCATCGGACATATGGGAAACAACGCTACATTCTATAATGTAAGAGAAGTTTTCGCAGCCCTGGACGGGACTTTACGCAGGCTTGGCGTTCCGCTTAAGGCTTCCATGGAGGATATCTTCTGCAAAAACATGCAGTAATTTCTGAGATTTCAATAGTAAAAAGCACTGTAAGATGAATCCAACTTTTCATCTCGCAGTGCTTTTTTATAATTCTTATAATATTTTTCTTTATTCTTTTACCGCACCGGATGTCATACCACCTACGATGTATTTCTGGCCGATCATGTAAACAATAATAACCGGGATACAGGTAAGTACGATATCAGCAAAAATATAGTTCCAGTAACTCTTGTTCTTTCCGAAGAACTGATATACAGCCATTGTCATCGGGAAGAGACGGCTCTTGCTTGACAGATACAAAGGTGTGAGGAAATCACTCCATACTGTCATGAACTGAAGGATAAAACATGTTACCATAGTTGGTTTCAGAAGCGGCATGATGATCTTGAAGAACAGGCTTAACGGGCCTGCGCCGTCGATAACAGCAGCCTCGTCCAGCTCAACCGGGACAGAGATTACGAAGTTACGGATGGTAAATACACAGAACGGAATCATTGCACTGGTAAATACCATGATAATGCCAACTCTTGTATCGTTCAGGTGCAGTGTACTGAGTACACGTACCAATGTTACATAGTTGACCGGGAAGAACAGTCCGCAAAGTACAAAGTAATACAGGAATACATTCAATTTTGTTCTCTTACGGCACATAACAAATGCAGCCATGGAGCAAAGTACAACGCCAAGTGTTGTAGCGATCAGCGCATATGCAAAACTGTTCAGGAATCCCTGGATCAGGCTTCCTTTTTCAATAACCTCAGAGTAGTTGGAAAATACCCACTCTGTAGGAAGTGCCAGACTCATTCTGGCTGCCTCTGCTTTTGTCTTAAAAGAGTTGATCAATACCATATAAAATGGAAGCACGACACATAAGCAAAGCAGGATACATACAACATGTTTTAATAAATTCTGAATTCTTTTTTTTGCCATTACTGCTGTACCTCCTGTTTACTTAATGTCTTAACAATAAATACACCTATGATCGCTGTAATTACAAGAAGAACAGTATTCAATGCAGAAGACATTCCATACTGGCCTCTGGAATAGAGCTGGAATGCATAAGTTGTAAGAACCTCTGTTGCATGTCCAGGACCGCCGTTTGTAAGTACATAAACAATATCGAATACTTTCAAACCATATGTAATACCAAATACAAGGTTGATCATGATAGCACCACTCAGCATCGGAAGTGTTACATACCGAAGTCTCTGCCAGAAGTTTGCACCATCGATCTGCGCAGCCTCATAATAAGATTTCGGAATCGTATTCAGACCTGCAAGAAAGATAGTCATAACATAACCAATACCTCGCCATGCATCTACACCATAGATGGATTTCCATACAATAGCCA
>NZ_WQQD01000081.1:0-521 GCF_018785605.1 Blautia sp. MCC270 | reverse complement strand
GCGCCATGTCCGCTTCCATTCGTATCTACTATTTCTGAATGTACTACTTTTCCTTCCTCTACATCGTAAATCTTAAATGTCTCTGTGTGTCCAAAGTGCTGGAAAATCTGTCCATTTTCATATGTTACTGCTATTCTCATAATACCTTCTCCTTTTTCTGCTGCATATTTTTTGTAAATTTCCTGTTTGTAACATCCTCCAAAGCTGCAGTTGCCGCTCTGACCGTCACAGATTCTGAAATCCCCGCCCTCAATTCTGAGCGGATGTCCGTCAATAAGTGCATCTGCTATTTTCTTCCGGGCAATCTCGTAAATCCGCTGGACCGTCGTTCTTGCGATCTGCATAGATACTGCACACTGCTCCTGACTATAACCTTTCTTGTCCAAAAGACGGATTGTCTCGTACTCATCTACCGTCAGAACAATGGGTGTTTTTTTCTCCGTATCATCTGCCGGAAGAAATTCTAAAACATTGGGGAAATGGCAGACTTTTCTGCATTTTACTGGTCTCGGCATAAACTG
>NZ_WQQD01000080.1:0-352 GCF_018785605.1 Blautia sp. MCC270 | reverse complement strand
TAAAGAAATTTTCGAGAATCGTATGTGTTTCACTGTTTAGTTATCAAGGTTTGTTGTGTCTGTCTCTCAGACAGCTCGTTTATTTTATCTCATCTCTTTTTGTTTGTCAAGCACTTTTTTAAGTTTTTTTCAAACATTTTTGAGTTAAGATCTTGTTGTCGTTTCGTTGACAACTTAGATACTTTATCATATTTTCTATCTTTTGTCAACTGCAAATTTCATTTTTCTGAAATTCTTTTTAATTGTTTGTTTTTTGAAAACAATTATTTGCGACAGCTCAGTTATAATACCACTGGGAGTTATGCTTGTCAACCATAAATTTCAATTTTTTTAGATTTTCCTGGAAGTTTAT
>NZ_WQQD01000079.1:0-1275 GCF_018785605.1 Blautia sp. MCC270 | reverse complement strand
TCTGGTTTTTTGGAATTTATCTGGCTGTGTTCCTGATCGCCGGCCTTTTTATTTATATGATGATGCGAAGAACTGTGGAACAGATGGAGAAGCTACAGGAAGTGGCAGAGAAACAGGAGCTGCTCATGGGGGCACTTTCCCATGAAATGCGTACCCCGTTAACGTCCATTATCGGGTATTCGGATACCCTGCGCCATGTAAAGCTGAAAGACGAACAGAAAGACCGGGCACTGGAACATATCAACCGGGAGGGAAAACGCCTGGAGGCTCTTTCTGGGAAGATGCTGCAGATGCTGGGGCTTTATCAGAACCATGCCATACAGATGGAAATGACCATGGCAGGTGACCTTTTAAACCATGTCATAGACATGGAAAAAGAACAGGCAGAAAAGAAAGCGGTACACCTCAAGATGGAATGTGAAGCCTTTTCCATGAAAATGGATCCGGCCTTGATGGAAAGCCTTCTGATAAACCTGATCGACAATGCCCTAAAGGCTACGGATGCCGGTGGAAGCATTTGGGTAAAGGCTTATGAGAAAGCTGGAAAAAAGATCTTTGAGGTGTCGGATACCGGAATGGGGATCCCGGAGGAAGAACTGGGAAAGATCACAGATGCATTCTATATGGTGGACAAATCACGAAGTCGAAAAGAAGGCGGATCCGGACTTGGGCTGGCACTCTGTGTGAAGGTGGCTGAAATCCATGGCGGATGCTTGAAAATCGAAAGCAGACAGAGAGAGGGGACCACGGTAAGAGCCATCTTCTGATTTACAATTTGTTTACATCTTAATGAATACATCGGCAAAGCAATATGGTACTCTTTTCTCATAAGAAAAGGGTACCTTTTTTAATACCGAAAGGAAAGGATGGAAAAAGGATGAAGAAAATAAAAATGTTTATGGGAGCCGTTCTGTGTATGAATCTTTTGACATTATCCGGATGTGACCGTATTGTCCAGTCTGCTGTTGTGGAAGAAAAGGATCAGACAGAACAGAAAAAAGAAGAGAAAAAGGAGACAGTTCAGAAAACCGTTGCCGAACAGGTACAGGCACCGGAAATATACCAGACAACGATCCAGGCAGATCTAAGATCAGCGGACCGGGAGGATAAAGAAACCCCAATGAATTTTACCCTGACAGCGGATGCACCGGTAAAAGTGCCGGATGTAGATGCAATCTGTTTAAAAAAAGTAAAAAGATTGGCGATTCCTGAAGAAGAACAGAATAAAATAAAAGACACATTCGGAAAAGGACAGCCCATGCAGGAAGAGAAGAA
>NZ_WQQD01000078.1:0-709 GCF_018785605.1 Blautia sp. MCC270 | reverse complement strand
ATTTCTTGGGATCGATTTTGCCATGCAGGGAATGTGTGTATTTTCTACAGGAGAAAGAGCCGGGTACCCTATGTTTTACAGAAAAGCAGAGAAAAAACTTGCAAGAGAACAGAGAAAGCTCTCCCACTGTGAAAAAGAAAGCCGGAACTATCAGAAACAGAAAAAAAGGGTAGCTTTATGTCATGAAAAGATAAAGAACCAGAGAAAAGATTTCCAGCATAAGCTCAGCAGGGAGCTTGCGGAAAGATATGATGCAGTATGTGTGGAAGATCTGAATCTGAAGGGAATGTCCGGAGGGCTGCACCTTGGGAAAGGTGTGCAGGATAACGGGTACGGGCAGTTTCTGTTCATGCTGGGATACAAGCTGGAAGAATGTGGAAAACATCTTATAAAAGTAGACCGTTATTTTGCATCCAGCAAGATCTGCAGTCTATGCGGACATAAGAAAAAGGAACTGGCATTGTCGGATAGAATGTATGTTTGTGAATGTGGAAACAGGATGGACCGGGATGTGAATGCAGCAGTCAACATCCGTGAAGAAGGAAAAAGAATCTATAAAGAATGTGCCTGACGGCACAAGAAAAAAATCCGTAACCGGATAAACATAAAAAACAAAACCGCGGGACACGCGGGGATAGCCTGTTTTAGCTTTGCCCTAAAGGGTAATCGAGCAGGAAGCCCCCACTTCAAAATCGTAAGATTTAAGTGG
>NZ_WQQD01000077.1:0-309 GCF_018785605.1 Blautia sp. MCC270 | reverse complement strand
TTTTATATCCGGCCGGTGTGTTCCGGAGCATCTTTTTTTCTTTCTGGTAATAGCTGATCTTATCTGCAAGCATCTGGTTATAGATAAAGCGGCTGCAGCCGATTGTTTGCTCTATCTGAACTCTCTGCTCTTTATTTGGATAGATCCTTATTTTTACGGCGCGGTTCATTCTTCTCACCCTGGCTTTCTATATACTGCCGTATCGTTTCAATCGTTGCTCCGCCTGCACTGAGCAGACAGAATATCTGACCCCAGAATGCATCTTTCATGGTCTAACTCCATTATATTTATCATCCTTTTTCTTATATC
>NZ_WQQD01000076.1:0-2328 GCF_018785605.1 Blautia sp. MCC270 | reverse complement strand
AACTATTGAAACCGCCGTGTACCGAGCGGTATGCACGGTGGTGTGAGAGGACGGCGGTTAGTCACCGCCTCCTACTCGATCCGATCCGGTAAGTCTGTTATTTTGTTATTCGTTATAGTATCCATAGATCGCACGGCTGTCCTGTGCGATGGTGTTCTGTGCAGCAGAGGTATCGTTAAGATCCTGTGACATAAAGCAGACTACCAGGTCGATCCCCTTTGCAGTGTCATAGATGATGCCGACATCGTTTTCTACGTGATCCAGTTCACCGGTTTTGTTGGCAACCTTTACCTCGGAAGGCATCTGAGCCGGGATCTTGTTTTTCCTGGTCTGCATTTTCAGAAGACGATACATATATTCGGCTCCTGCCAGAGTATCATTGTTATCGGTAGCAGTACCCTTGTCGATCTGATAGATGGTCTTCAGAAATTTTCCACAATCCTTTGCGGAAGTGTAGTTATCCCCATTGGAATTATCTGCAAGAAGAAGACGTCCCATGGAAGTGCTGGTGTATCCGTGATCCTGACAGAATTTATTCACACGGGCCATTCCGGCTGCGTCATCCCCGCCGCCAAGATAATTGACAAGTGTATTGGCAGCATCATTGTCGCTGACTGTGATCATGGAGTTCAGTGCATTGTCCAGCTGATCCTTGCTGTATTTGGAGGAAAGACTGTCATAATCTTCATATACGGCACCCATGATATAGAGCTTGATCAGGCTGGCAGCCTGCATCTGCTGATCGTTGATGGTACCTTCGGTATTTTTTGCAAGATTGCATACATATACGGACCAGGTTCCGTTATCGGTGGGAAGAAGAGACTGTACCTGGTTCAGAAGGTTGTCCATGCTGGAATCCGAATTGTCTGTGAAAGTGCTTCCGCTGGATGGGGAAAGAGTTCCTTCTTCCTGAGTGGAAGAAGAACTGTCCTTGCTGCCAGAAGCTTCGGAAGAATCGGAGGCTGCAGATGTATCTGTGGATTCTTCCTGTGCGGAAGGACCCTGGACCTCAGCTGAAGATGCTGCGGCAGCAGCGCTGGAAACGGTAGGATCATCAGGATAAAGAGCATCCAGCTGATCGGCTTTGCTGCTGAGCTCAGCGGCAGAATCAGAAACCTCCTGCACACTTTTCTGCAGCTTGTTAACTTTTGTCTGGAGAGATGCAAGCTTGTCCAGGGAGCGGACATTCAGTGCCCCAAGTCCTGCCAGTGCGATGACAAGCACTGCGATCACAATATACAGAAATGTATTTTTTTTCATATATAAACAAACTCCTTTTTATTATTGGAAATAAGCATCGATTCCATTGGCGATCCCTTCTGCCATAGTCTGCTGGAAGGAGGAATCCGCCATTTTCAGATCATCGCTCTGGTTGGTCATAAATCCCATTTCCACAATCGTCACCGGGATCGTGCTCCAGTTAATACCTGTCATGGAATCTGTGTAGATGATCCCGCGGTTCTGGAAGCCGGTAGCTGCGCAGTAGGAATCCACAATGCATTTGGATAGTTTGTTGGAACTGTCATAGAGACTGGAAACATAAGGATTCTGCTGGGACGGACACATGGTCAGAGCACCGGAGACATCTGCAGAATCATCTCCGTTTGCATGGATACGGACACAGATCTCCGCACCCTGGGAAGCGACCAGTTCTGCACGCTCCTTGTTGCTGATAGCGGTATCATTGTCTGTCCTTGTCATTATTACCTGGTATCCACGCTGTTCCAGGATATCCTTAAGCAGAAGAGAAACGTCCAGATTCAGCTGATACTCCGGGAGACCGCTGAAGGAACCTCTGGTTCCGGTGGAAGCCTTGGCCTTCATGGTGGAGGAACCGGGGCCGTTCGGCTCTGTGGCACTCATATCAACATTTTCGCCCTGATGTCCGGGATCGATCCCGACGATATGGCCGTTGTTGGAAGCAGAAGAGGTATCATTACCGCCATCGGTGAATCCTTCACCACCGGCTTCACTGAAAACAGAGGGTTTGGTCGTTTTCTGACTGTTTTCGGCTTCCGGTGCCCGTTCATGTTCACCAGTGTTGTTTTTGACAGCTTTTTCTGTCTGTGCCCGCTGCTGCAGGTATTTGTTGGCTGCCTGTTTCTTTTCGATCTTAGCTGTATAAAGTTCAATATCCTCGTTCATGGATTTCTGCTTTTTCTGGACCGGTTTGATCACGGAGGCCATTTTCTGGTCAACGGCATCGATCTTCCGGTAAGTTTTATAGCTGAGTCCAAAAAGTAATCCAATACAGATAAGACCCGTTAAAAACAGGACGATAGCCATCAGATGGGGCTTTTTTTCCATAAGCTCAAGTCCTTTCTGGGT